>NZ_CALXNG010000008.1:0-82882 GCF_944389695.1 Candidatus Parakkermansia intestinigallinarum | reverse complement strand
CAAATAATGACTTATTAGGATTACGGTGCGGATTTTTGTCCGCTACGCGTATGGTGCGGATTTTTGTCCGCTTACGCGGCCGTTTTTTTGCGGTAAGGCATCAAATCCCTGCAAGGTATCACCGGCATAGAGCCCATCTCGCTTCATCTCTGAGATCGAATCTCTTCCGCTGAACGAATCCGAGGCAATGGGTGAATCAACCCTATCCGACACGGTCGGCGTCGAATCGCTCTCCGCGTGCCGTTTTGTTTTGAATGTGAGGGAGACTCCGCCGTCCTCCCGCTTTCGCCCCGAGAGCGACTTCTCTTTGTCTGAACCCTAGAGACAGAGGTGAGCAGCGCGATGCCGCTTCCGATGTCCCCGAGGCGCGGGCGAAAGGCACTTAATCGTCGTCAGCCATGCTGACGGCCTTATGAATCCGCTCGACGCAGCGGTTGATTTTTCCCAGAACGTCAATGTCCTTTTGTCCCTCGAGTCCTCGCTCGCAGGTTGCCACAGCAAGTTTGCCGTCGATTTGGGTCAGGATGACGCCGTACTTTTTACGGAGTTCCAAGGAGAGGCTTTCGATGACCTCGTCGTCCGGCATCTCGACGTCGATGAAGGTGTAGGCGACGACTCCTTCGATTGGGTGTTGGGAGTCGGCGGATGAAAGGGGCCTTTCGTTTCGGCCGGAGAAGATAAAATGGACGGAGCGGATTCGGATGATTTCGGTTTCTCGGTCGATGCTGACGTCGAGGTTTGCATCACGTGCCCCCTCGATGAATTGGGCCGGCGTGAGAGCCGAAACGGGAAGTGCGAGGCCGAGGGCGAGTGCGATGCCGGCGAGGGGGCGAAGGTGGGTGTTCATTGTGCGTTTCGCTGAGGAGTTGTTTGATTGTGCGAACGTTGTTGATGCGGGGGGCAGGGAGGGCGTGTGCGCGAGCTTAGCGCTTCCTACTCCGAGTTTGCTGATTCTTGTCGGGTGTGGCAACCGGCTTTTTTCATCGCCGACGCAGGTGCGCCGCAGGCATCATTCGGTCTCGGGCTCAAGCTTCGCTTTCGCTGTCTTCGCTGTTGCGGAAGCGATCGACGGCGTCGCTGAGGAAGCCTTCGGCAACGAGCAGTTGGGCTTCGTGTCGCGGAATGCCCCGGCTGAGCAGGTAGAAGAGCTGCTCTTCGTCCATGGGGGCGCTGGCGGATCCGTGCGAGCAGCGCACGTGGTCGGCGAGGATTTCGAGGCCGGGCAGGGAGTTGACGGTGGCGTTTTCGCTCAGCAGCATGTTGCGATTGGCCTGGTAGGCGTCGGTTTCATGGGCGCCGGGGGCGACGTAGATATTGCCGGCGAAGGTGGCGGTGGCGTCGCCGTCGACGACGTTTTTGTAGAGGAGGTTGGTGGTGGAGTGCCCCGTGAGCATTTCCTGCCGCGTGTGCTGGTCGAGCACTTGCTCACCGCTGAGGCGATTGGCGGAGTAGAGTTCGATGTTGGCCGGGCCGTGGAGAACGGTGGCGATGCTTTCTTCGCGTGCCCAGCTGAGGCCGCGGTGCCGGGTGAGCTGGCGCACGTTGGCATCGACGGCTTCGATGTTGGTGATGTGCATGGCGCAGGGGCCGTCGCCTTCCGGGGCTTCGCCGCTGACTTCGAGTTCGAGGCTGATATCGGCCCCGCGCTGGGCCATGATGCTGCGCAGGGCGACGAGGGTGCCGCTGCCGCGTACGCTGTAGCGCTCGATGATGCGGGCCTTGGCTCCTTCGGCCGCCAGAATGAGGGTGGCGGGGCTGTAGAGGCTGTCGGTCTCGTAGTCGATGACGATGGGGCGCGTGATTTCTCCTTCGATGTAGAGGCAGCAGCCTTCGCCGAAGCGCTCGAGGTGCAGGGCGACGATTTTGTCGGAGCCGATGCTGCGCAGGCTCATCAGGCTCGCCTTCATGTCCGCATCGAGAGGCGCGGCGCAGCCTTCGGGCGCCTCGCAGGCGCAGCGGCCTTCGTTGCGTCGGCCGCTGAGGGCGGCGACGAGGGCTTCGGCGTAGAGGTGAGGGCGGCCGAAGCGCCAATTTTCGTTGAGGCGATCGGGGGTGCGGGCGTTGCGCAGGCGTGCTTCGTGCTGTGCTTGTTCGAGGGCCAGTTGCAGGCTTTGAGTGGCTTCGCTGTCGGGAAGATCCATATGTTGAGCTAGGAAGGGGGGAGGGTTGGCGGCGTCAGCCGATGGAGTCTTCCATTTCAAGGTCGATGAGGCGGCGCAGTTCGACGGAGTACTCCATGGGGAACTCTTGCACGAGGTCGTTGATGAAGCCGTTGACGGCGAGGCTCATGGCCTGCGCACGGGTGAGGCCGCGCTGCTGCATGTAGAAGAGCTGCTCTTCGTCGACTTGGGAGACGGAGGCTTCGTGCTGCACGGAGCCGGTGTTGCCGTTGACGCTGATGGCGGGGTAGGTGTCGGTGCGGCTGCAGGCGTTGATGAGCAGGGCGTCGCATTCGGTGTTGTTGCGGCAGCCCTTCATGCCTTTGAGCACCTTGACTTCGCCGCGGTAGCTGGCGCGTCCTTCGCCGATGGAGATGGATTTGGCGACGATGTTGGAGCTGGTCTCGGGGGCGGCGTGAATCATGCGTGCACCGGTGTCCTGATGCTGGCCGCTGTGGGCCAGAGAGATGCTGACGACTTCGCCGCGCGCGCGGCGCCCGCGCAGCACGACGGCGGGGTATTTCATGGTGAGGCCGGAGCCGAGGTTGCAGTCGATCCAGCGGATTTCGGCGTCCTCCATGGCGAGGCCGCGCTGGATGACGAGGTTGTAGACGTTGGTGGCCCAGTTCTGGACGGTGACGTATTGGATTTTCGCGCCTTTGAGGGCGACGAGTTCGACGACGCCGGAGTGCAGGGTGGCGCTGTCGTACTTCGGCGCGGTGCAGCCCTCCATGTACATCAGTTCGGAGCCTTCGTCGGCGATGATGAGGGTGCGCTCGAATTGCCCCATGGCTTCCGAGTTGATGCGGAAGTAGGCTTGCAGGGGCTGGGCGAGTTTGACGCCTTTGGGGACGTAGATGAAGGAGCCGCCCGAGAAGGCTGCGTGGTTGAGCGCGGAGAATTTGTTGTCGCCGACGGGGATGACTTTGCCGAACCAGGGGCGGAAGATGTCTTCGTAGTCGCGCAGGCCTTCGGTGGAGTTGACGAAGATGACGCCTTTCTTGCGCAGCTCTTCCTGCATGTTGTTGTAGGCGGTCTCGGAGTCGTACTGGGCGTCGACGCCGGCAAGGAAGGCGCGTTCCTGCTCCGGGACGCCGAGGCGCTCGAAGGTGCGCTTGACGTCGTCGGGGACTTCATCCCAGCTCTTGCGGGGGGCGACGCCGTGGGCGAGGTAGTAGCGGATTTTGTCGAAGTCCACGCCGCTGATGCCTTCCGGCGCCCAGTGGGTGGGCATGGGCATGTCGCGGAACTTCTTGAGTGCTTCTTTGCGGAATTGACGCAGCCAGTCGGGTTCGCCCTTGGCGTCGCAGATGTAGTCGATGGTGTCTTCCGTGAGGCCGTAGCCGGCGTCGAAGCGGTGGTTTTCCGGGAAGGAGAACTCGCCGCGCGTGTCGATGCTGAAGGGGGAATCCGCGGGCGTCCGAAGGTCGGCGGCGGGGTCGGGTGTTGTCTCAGACATGGCTTTCAGGCTTCGTCCTTGAGGAAATCAAAACCGTTTTGCTCGATGTGCTCGACGAGTTCATAGCCGGCCGTGCGCTCGATGCGTCCTTTGTAGAGAACATGCACGACGTCGGGGCGTATGTAGTCGAGCAGGCGCTTGTAGTGAGTGATGACCAAAAAGCTGCGGAAGGGGGCGCGCATGGCGTTGACGCCCTCGGAGACGATGCGCAGGGCATCGACGTCGAGCCCGCTGTCGGTCTCGTCGAGGATGGCGTAGGTGGGTTCGAGCATCATCATCTGCAGGATGTCGTTGCGCTTCTTTTCGCCGCCGGAGAAGCCTTCGTTGACGGCGCGCGCGGTGAACTTCGGGTCCATGCCCAGCTGCTTCATGCGGTTGCGCAGGCTCTTGTAGAAGGCGACGGTGTCGAGGTTCTCGTCCTGCGGCAGGCGTGCCTGAAGGGCGGCGCGCATGAAGTTGGCGTTGGTGACGCCGGGGACTTCGACGGGGTATTGGAAGGCGAGAAAGAGGCCGGCGCGGCTGCGCTCATCGACGCTCATGGCGAAGAGGTCTTGCCCGTCCATTTCCGCGCTGCCGGCGGTGACTTCGTAGTCGGGATGGCCGCAGAGGACTTTCGAGAGGGTGCTCTTGCCTGAGCCATTGGGCCCCATGATGGCGTGGACTTCGCCCTTGGGTATCTCGAGATTGATGCCGTTGAGGATTTCCGCGCCGTCTTTGACGCGGGCATGCAAATCTTTGATGATGAGGCTCATGATTTTGTTTGTGAAGGGGGCAGGCAGTGCTCGGGGATGATGCCGTGCAGGCAGGCGTCCATGCTGCGCACGCAGACGCCTTCCGGCAGGTCGAAGACGTCTTCGATGCGTATGCCGGGTTTGAGTTTGACGTCGATGACGCGGTTGCTGCTGTCGTCGAGCACGTGGACGTGCGGCACGAGGTTCGGGCAGTAGCGCGAGGGGCCGTTGTCGAAGCGCAGCTGGTTGATGAGCCCGGCTTCGGACATGGTTTCGAGGCAGTTGTAGACGGTGGCCAGCGAGATGCCGGCGCTGTTGCGGCAGGTGCGCTCGTAGATCTGCCCGGCCGTCGGGTGGTCGGTGGATGAGATGATGGTCTCGAGCACGGCACGGCGCTGGCGTGTCATGCGCACGCCGGCCATTCTCACCATGGAGCAGGCGAGGTTGCGCGCGTTTTTGCTGCTGCTGCCTTTTGTTTTTCTCATGTCGGTGCGGGGTGGGGGCATTATAGCGGCTTTGCAACGCCGAATCAAGGCTAAATAGAGCCTAGTTTGGAACGGGTAAAAACAAAGGGCCCTTTGCCTGTCGGTGCGCAGGTCAGTTCCGCCGCCTGAGGCTGGCGGGCAGGATGTGAAGTTGCTCGCGGTATTTGGCGATGGTGCGGCGGGCAACGCTGATGCCTTCGGCCGCGAGGGCGGCTTCGAGTTTGGCGTCGGAGAGGGGTTTGCGCGGGTCTTCGCTGCGGATGAGCTCGCGCAATCGGGCCTGCACGGCTCCGGCCGAGACGCTCTCGCCTTCGTTGCCGGCGGGCAGGGCTGCGGTGAAGAAGCGGCGCAGTTCGTAGACGCCGTGGTCGCATTGGAGGTATTTGCCCTTGGCGGCGCGGGAGACGGTCGAGAGGTGCAGGCCGGTGTCCTGCGCGATGTCTTCCATGCGAAGGGGGCGCAGGGCGGCCGGGCCGTCGGTGAAGAAGGGTTTTTGGCGGCGGACGATGGCTTGGGCGACGCTGAGGATGGTTTGCTGGCGGTCGCTGATGGCTTTGATGAGTTCGCGGCCCTCGCGGAAGCAGCGCGAGAGGTAGCGCCGCAGGTCGGTGTCGTCGGCGCGCTCGGCCAGCATGTCTCGGTAGGCGGCGGAGAGGCCGAGGCGGGGGAGTCCCTCGTTGGTGAGCTGCACGACGGGCTGTCCGTTTTCGAGGCGGACGATGAGGTCCGGGGTGATGACGTGCTCTTCGGCTCGGTTGAAGATGCTGCCGGGGTCGGGGTTGAGGCGGGCAATGCGGCGGGCGGCGCCGGCGACGGCTTCTTCGCTCTCGCCGAGTGCGCGGGCGGCTTCGGCGTAGCGGTGCCGCACGAGGTCGTCCCAGCGCTCGCGCAGCAGTCGCATGGCCAAGCTGTCGCCTTCGTCGGCGCGGAGGAGTTGGAGTATGAGGCTCTCTTGCAGGCTGAAGGCGCCGACGCCGGCGGGGTCGAGATCCTGCAGGGTGGCCAGGGCTCGCTCAAAAAGCGGGCGAGAAGCGCGGAGTTCGCGCTCCGTTTGTTCGCGGGTTTCGCTGAAGTAGCCACGGTGATCGAGGCGGTCGATGAGTTGCAGGCAAAGTTCCGCCAAGGGGGCGGGCAGGGCGCTTTGGCGCACCTGCTCGCTGAGGTGTTCGGCGAGGGTGACGGGCTCGGAGAGGTTCTCCAGAAAGGCGCTGTGGCGCTGCGTGGCGGCTCGATCGAGGGAGGGTGTGTCATTTTCTCCGCTCGCGTCGTGCCGAGTGCGGTCGGCGGCGCGGTCGCGACCGCCGCGCTCGTCGCCTTCATCGCTCTCGTCGCGGTGGGGGGGCGGGAGTTCTTCGAGGGCGGGGTTGGCGGCGATGGCTTGCGAGGCGATTTGCGCGAGCTCGGTGTTGGTGGCCTGCAGGGTGCGCATGAACATCTGCATGGCTGCCGTGGCAACCATGTTCTGCCGCATGCCTTGCTCCATGCCTTGCGAACTCACGCGGTGTTTCTTAACACATCCGCGCCGTTCATTCAAGCGCAAACAGGGCGGAGAAGCTTCTGCCCGCTGCCCGAATCTTCCGCGCCGAGGCTCTTTTTCCGCCTGTTCGCCCGAGCGAAACGGCGCTGCGATGGCAGCGCCGTTTGTTTGTCGTGCAGTTAACCCGGGACCTTGCCCCGGAGAAAGGCGTCATGAAAATTGATCGGCCAAGCGCTCGACGCAGCGGCGCAAGCGCGAGTCGGTTTCAATCTTCTTTTCGATGGTGCGCGCCGCATGGATGACCGTTCCGTGATCGCGGCCGCCGAAGGCCGCGCCGATTTCCTGCAGCGAACTCTGCGTGCAGCGGCGCGCAAGGTACATGGCCACCTGCCTCGGGTGGGCGATTTGGGCGGTGCGGCGGCGTGCGGTGAGGTCGGAGACGCGGATGTCGAACTCTTCCGCGACACGCTTCTGGATGGCCTCAATGGTGTTGCGGTCGTTGCCGCGATCGTTGTGCAGAAGATCGCGCACCTGCTGCCGAGCTTCCGAAACACTCGGGCTGTGATGGGAAAAGGAGGCCAAGCTTCCGATGCGCGTCAGGGCACCGGCCAAGCTGCGCACGGAACGCGTGATATTGCTCGCCAGAAATTCGAGCACCTCATCGCCCACCAGATCGCTTTTCCACTTGCTGCGCATGTTGCGCAGGATGGCCAGGCGCGTTTCGAAGCAGGGGAGTGCAATGGAAGCGGTGAGACCCTGTTCAAAGCGCGTGCTGAGGCGCGGGTCGAGGTCGGTGATCTCGTGCGCGGCGCAGTCTGCGGTCATGACGATTTGCTTGCCGCTGTCGAAGAGAGAATTGAAGGTGTAGAAGAACTCGTCCTGAGTCTTCTGGCGCTTCGAGAGGAACTGGACGTCGTCGATGAGCAGCACGTCCGCTTCGCGGTACTTGCGCCGGAAGGCGCGGATGGCTGCGTTTTTCTCGTCGCTGCGGCTGCCGATGGCGTCGATGTAGGCATTCGTGAAGTCCTCGCAGGTGACGTAGAGCACGCAGACCTCCTCGCGTTTTTCGCGGATGGCGTTGCCGATGGCATGCAGCAGATGCGTTTTGCCCAGCCCCGAGGCGCCGTGGATGAAATAGGGGTTGAAGCGAGGCGCCGTATCAGAGGCAACGGCCTTGGCCACTTCGTAGGCGAACTCGCTGTTCGGACCGACGACGAAGTTCTCGAAGCGGAAGTCCTCGTTGAGACCGCTGTTGACGTACACGCGGCGCTTGGCGCTGCGCTTGCGACTCGAGCGCTCGGCTCGAGGAGCAGCGCTCGCCGCCGTCGGGGAAGAGGCTGCCGCGGTGACGGAAGGCGTCGCTGCGGCATCGGTCGGTGCTGCGGCGGTGATCTCGTTTGAGTCTTCGTCCTGCTGCTCGATAAACTCGATGTCTCGCGCACCGTCGAGCACGCGGGCAGCTGCGGCCGTCATCGAGTCGAGGTAGTAGTTCTGCACCCACTCGATCATCATGCCCCGCGGGTACTCAAATACAAGCTTGCTGCCCGTGTCCGTCAGCAGTTTGAGCTGGGTCAGAAAGGTGGAACCAAACGATCCCTCCCCCAGGCTGTTGTCCGCTCTCATGGTGTTCATGATGCTCTCCCACAAACCTGCTGCCTCGCTCGTTTTGCTCATGTGTGTTCCTTTTCTATCTGTGGCCCGCCGATCGTCGGCCGGGCGCCTTTGCGGGGAGAACTATCGCACGCCCTCCCCCCTTCTGCAAAGCTTTTTTTCTCTCGGGCCTCTCGTGCCCTTGCGCTCATCTGCCCGTTCTATGAGCGTTCCACACGTTGAGAAAAAGTTTCTCCGAGACCTCGGCCTTAGTAAGGAAAACTTGACTTTTATGAGCTTGGCCATGATGGCATCTCGGATGCTTGTGGAACAAGGGAAAAATTTTTGCAAATGACTTATTATCAACAATGAAACTAATTTTGAAGCTCTGTGTGCACGGCGGTGGGCGTGTTAGGTCGGAGCGGCTGACAAAGGGGTCAGAGAGGGCGCTTGATGAAGTGCTGCCAACCTGAAATCAAAGGTGTTACGGAGCTGCGCGTGAGGTGCCCGACGGGGGTGATGGGGACGGGGGGCTCGAGGCGGCGGAGGCGTTCGAGCTGGGCGTCGTCGAGGGTGAAGAGCAGTTCGTAGTCTTCGCCGTCACTGATGGCGTGCCGAACGCTGATGCCGGGGTGGCAGGGGATGGCTTTCGTGTCGAGTTCGTAGCCGCAGCCGGAGGCGGCGGCGAGGCGAGGCAGGTCGCTTCCGAGTCCGTCCGAGAGGTCCATCATGGCGCCGGGTCGCAGGTCATGAGAGAGCAGGTATTCGGCCAGTTCGAGTCGCGGGGTGAAGGTCAGGTGGCGTCCGCTTTCAAAAGAGCCGCCCAATTTGCCGCTGACGCAGAGGGTGTCGCCCGGGCGCCCACCGCTGCGCAGAACGGCTTTTCCGCGCCGGACGCGGCCGGTGAGGGCGACGTTGATGATGAGGCCGTCCGCGGGCAGCGACGAGGTTTCTCCGCCCGCTATGGAGACGCCGAAGGCCTCGGCCAGCTCGGCCATGCCGTCATAGAGTCGCTCGGCATCGCGGACGGCGCGCGAGGGGTGCGCCAGCAGGGTGACGAGCGCATGGTCGGGCTGCCCGCCCATGGCGGCGATGTCCGACAGGGTGCGGGCGAGGGCTTTGCGGCCGATGAGCTCGGGCGGTGTATCGCGTGTGAAGTGCACGCCTTCGATGACGACGTCGGTTTTGAGCAGCAGGTCGTATGTGTCATCTCCGGCGACGACGGCGCAGTCGTCACCGGGGCCGACGATGAGGCGGTCGTTGCTGCTCAGGTGGTCCAGCAGGCGTTGCAGCGCTGCGTTTTCCCCGAGTTCGGCGAAGCTGGCGCGGTCGGGAGTCATAAGAGGACGAGCATGCCGAAGTTGAAGGCGTTAAAGAGCGCGTGCAGAACAATGGGCAGCCACAGGCTCCTGCTGCGGTAGTAGACCCATGCCAAAGTGAAGCCCAGGAAGCTCAGCGGCAGAAACTGCGGCAGCGCGAAGTGCAGGGCACCGAAGAGCAGTCCGCTCATGAGGGCAGCCGGCACAAAGCCGCAGCGATGGAGCAGAGTGGTGAAGACGAAGCCGCGGTGAAAGACCTCTTCGCAGACGGGAGCGATGAGGAGGGTCGAGACGCCGAGGGCGGCGAGGTGAGCGCCGCCTTGGGCGTTGATGACTTCGCTGCTGACCTGCTGCAGGGCAGGCGCGCCGCTGAGATTGACAATGAAGCCGTACAGACCGCTCAGCTGGTAGAGGATGATGAAGGCGAAGACCCCGGCCAGCCCGGTGCCGAGCAAGCGTGCGGCGTTGAGCAAGCTGATGCGCCGCCTGCCGGAATGCGGCAACAGAGCCCAACGGAGCAGCAGGGGAGCATAGATGACGAGGGTGAAGGCGATGTTGCTGATCTCGAGACTCAGCCCCGAGCCGGACTCTGCGGGAGTGTCCGCCGCTGCATTAGCGACGCCGACGGGCAGGTAGAGCAGGCAAAAGAAGAGGTAATAGAAGAGAGCCGTGGCGGCATCGCCCGGATTCGGGAAATGGCCTCGATGCAGCACCGTCACCGACGTGCCGCGCTTCACGCCTGCCGCATACATCAGCAGGGCGCCGATGAGGCAAAGGCCGGCGATGAGCAGCGCGAGGCGAAGATCTTGACTCATGCGCGGCGAGAGCGGGGTGCGTGTGCGGAGAGGGCAATCCTCATGCCGTTATTTTCTCATGGTGAGCACGAGCCGCTGAAGCTCCTGTGCCAGCTTGACCGAGCCGTAATACTGAGCGGCTGAGAGGCGGCTGCCCTGCTCCCTGATTCTGTCGTTGAGATCCCGCACCGCGCCCAAATAGCGATCGCAATAGGCTCGACCCTCCTCTTCATCCAGCGCCGGAA
Organism: Candidatus Parakkermansia intestinigallinarum; assembly: GCF_944389695.1. Classification (NCBI taxonomy): domain Bacteria; kingdom Pseudomonadati; phylum Verrucomicrobiota; class Verrucomicrobiia; order Verrucomicrobiales; family Akkermansiaceae; genus Candidatus Parakkermansia; species Candidatus Parakkermansia intestinigallinarum. Next base: position 72,623 of record NZ_CALXNG010000008.1, on the reverse strand, counting down.
GAGCGGCGAAGCCCTGAACCCACTTTTGAAGCTCCCGGCTCAAGAGGCCGAGCTTGTCGGCAACTTTGTCGGCACTCTCGCGATCGCCGACGCTTGCCATCATGGCCTCGAGGCTTTCCAGCAGCTGCACCCCCCTCGCAATGTGGCGTGCAATCGGATCCTCGGCCGCCGAAGGCGCTGTTCCGTCCTCTTGCGAGGCTTCAGGCAGCTCCTCCTCGGCAAAAAGCTCATCATCGGGCATGGGCGGCAGAGGGTGGTGAGCCTGATCGTCTTCGGAGCTTTCCTCAGAGGAATTCGGCGTCATCAGCAATCCGTCAGCCGAGGGCGGCTCTTGCGCGGCCAGGTTGAGAGCCAGCCCGGGAAGCAGCAGAAGACAGGAGAGGCGCATCATTGTTCCAGCATCATGATGAGGGTTTGAAATTGCTTGTTGAACGCGGTGGAGTAGTAGCACTGCGCGCGTTGCAGGCGAAAAATCTGCTCATAGAGTTTGCCCCACTCCGTGCGCATGCGCATCTCATAGCGCTTGCGCACGAGGGCGCTCTGCTCCGGGGTGAGCTGCCGGATGCCGCGCATCGCATCGCAGACCTCGTAGACGCCGGACAGCTCGCGGTAGAGCGGCTCCGCAGCGGCATCAGCGGTAGCTTTGTCCGTCACGGAGCTGAGCACGGGCAGCAGCTTGGCCGGCAGAGCGCAAAAACTCTCCATCGCCTCTTCTATCTCGGGCGAGAGTTGCTCTGCGGCTGTGCTGAGAGGAGCCGCCAACGGCACCAAGGCCGCCCACGCGACGATCGGGAGACTTTTCATGAGCCCTAGTATAGGCGCAAGCGATGAAGCTGTCAACCCCGAGAGCGCGAGCTCACGCCGGGTCTTCGCCCTCCTGCTGCTCGCCGCTCCCGTCCTTGGCGTCGTCCGTCTTCTTTTCGCCGTCGCCCGACTCCGCTTCTTCCCCGGGCTCCGCCTCGCCTTCTGCGGATTGACCGTCACCGGCCGCATCGCCGTCACCGGCGGCATCGTCGGCATCGGGCAGATCTTCATCCGTCTGTCGGGACAGCTCGTCTTCAATCGAAGCGATCATGTTGTCGACTCTCGCCTCAAAGCTGCGAACCTTGCGATCAAGGTCGGTGATTTTGCGTTCGAGAGAGAGTTTTTCGCGGTTGCGGTTGCGGGAGCGCGTGCTGACCTCGCGCTTGAGCACGCGGAGCTGCTCGTTGAGGGGCTCGCGGTACTCCTGCGGGAAGATGTTGTTGCGCAGACGCGTGACGCCGCGCGTCACTTCGTCGCTGTCGAGCAGTTCCGTCGCTCGGTCAAACTCGCCGCGCATCATGGCCTCGCGCGCCTCATCCATCTTGGCCCAGAAGGCCGTGAGCATCTCGGGCACCTTGCCGACCGCGTCGTCCATTTCCGCATCCCTGTTGCGGCGCAGGGCATCCTTCACGCGGTTGGTGCAATTGCGGAGCATCTTGAGGTTGCGGGGCTGAGGGTTGTACCAGACGGTCTCAATGTTCTCTTTCTCCCGCTTAAACTGCTCGGCCAACTTCTCGTATTGCTCATCGTCGGCCTCTTCGAGAGCCCGCTGCCTCTGGTCATTCATGCGCTCACGGCGCTTGGTCTCGCGCTCGTACATCTTGGTCCAGTGTTTGTCGAGCTGCGTGAGCGTTTTGAGGTAGGTCTCGTGGGCTTGGACGTATTCTGGGATGCCTTGGTAGCGATCGCGCATCAACTCAAACTTGCCCAGACCGCCGACCTTGCGCTTGCCCTTATTCTCCTTCATGTCGGTGAGCATGGCCTCGTAGGCCGCCTGCGCATCGCGGACGTACTTGTCGCGATCGCCCGCCGTCACCACCGTGAACTCAAAGCCGCCGGTGAGCGTGTTGTTGTATTTTTCGTTGAGGTCGCGCACCTCGCCCGTCACCTTGCGAATATCATCGAGATCGCGAGCCGAGCGATCCTTGAAGCGTTTCATGGATGAGTTGAGGGTGCGGGAAGGCTTTTTGACCTGACTCATCAGGGTGTCGGCCTCCTCCAACCTGCGCGTAAGACGTGCCATGAGCGTCTCATCGGCGTCCGATGCTCCGGCGGCCTGCTGTTGATTTTCGGCTGTGGTGCCTGCTTGCGCGCTGCCGTCGGCGGCTTGTGCTGAAGCGGCGCTCTTGTTATCTGCTCCCTCTGCGGGGGCATCGGCGGGAGTTGCGGCAGCGGACTCCTCCTTGTCGGCCTCGCTGTTCAGCGTAGCAAAGGGGTTGAGGGAAAGCGGGGCGGCGCAGACAACGGTACCGGCAAGAAAGGAAAGGGAAAGGATAGCTCGTTTCATGGAAGTCGACTTTCTATATGCTGAATATAGCATGTTTTCGGCGGCTTGGCAATGTCAAATGCCGGCATTTACGTTTTTTGAGGAGTCGAGCGGTCGCAACGGAGGCCGAAGGCGAGACCGGACAAGGCGAAGAGGGTGTAGAAACCGAGGATGAAGAGTTCGGGATGCGGCAGCAGCATGCTGCTGCTCACCAGCCAGGCGAGGGCACCCCCGACGATGAAGCCGATGCCCTGCGCCATGCCCGAGAGGGCGACGGTTCCGGCTTCATCGGAAGCGCCCTCCACAATGAAGTTCATGCCGAGGGTGAAAATCGAGCCGATGCAGAGCCCGAGGAGAATGGAGAAAAGCGGCCAGAGGTCCAGAGGCGCTTCGAGCAAGCCGGCACAGGCGACGCAGGAAAGGGGTATGGTGACGAGCATCAGTCTCCGCCGGCTGCCCAGCCAGACGGCGAATTGGTGTGAGAGCAGGGAACTGGGGATTTGAAAAACCGTTGCGAGAGACAGCACCAGCCCCGCTTCAATCGCGCCGAGTCCGCGCAGGCGCATGAGGGTGGAGAGCCAGACGATGATGAGCCACGAGCCCGCGACGCGGAAGAGGTAAAACAGCGTGACGTCCCAAGCTCTCCGCTGACGCAGCAGGGGCAGCATGGAGGCATTGATGGGGTGGGGGTTGACGAGTTTGTCCCGGCTGTTGACGAGGTATTCGACCCAGAGAATGAGTGCGATGAGCAGCGGGAGAGCCCAGAACAGGAGTCCTTTCTGCCAGCTGCCCAACATCAGCGCGATCGGCGTGGCGCTGCCCGAGCCGACAGAGGTGCCCAGACAGACGCAGGCGGTGTAGCCGCCCATGAGCTCCGGCAGATACTGCGGGTACTGCACCTTGACGATGCCCAAGATGACGGAGCCCGTGATACCCAAACCGAGCCCCGTGATGACGGTGCCGCCGTAGAGCCCGAGAATGCCGCCGTAACTGCGCCAGATGACGCCGAGAATGGCGGCAGCCAGCGCATGGACGATCAGGAGACGGGGGCGAATGAGGCAGCTGAGGCGCGCTCCGAGCGGGGCGGCAACACCCATGGCCATGACGGGCAGCAGGGCAAAGAGACCGCTGTCTGACGGGCTGAGGTGCAAGTCGACGATGAGGGTGTCGAGCATGGGGTTGGCCGCGGAGAAGGCCATGCGCAGGTTGAAGCTGATGAGCAGAAAGATCAGCACGAAGTGAAAGGTCGAACGTTTCAGCGCGGGCATGACGTCCTGCATAGCTCTACCCGGCGCCCGAGGCAAGCTAACTCGCCAACCGTTTGAGCTTGCACGCGCTTGCGGGCCATCCGCGCGTCGTTTCCGCGCTGCGCGACCGCAGGGAGGCTGCGGGGAGGCTGCGGGGTGCAGGCGGCGGCTGCGCTGTGCTGCGGCTCAAGGCCGCATTTCAGGCGCGGAGGCGCTCCCCTGCGCCGCAGGCCTCAGAGGGGCGCAAGGGGGGAGGCTCGTGCACGCGACAATCCCGCCGTCCGCAGTTGATGCAGACGGCGGGAGGCGAAGCTGTTGGTGTCTTTGAGCGGGGCTCAGCACCGCTTCATGTCGCGCAGGCGGCGGGCGCAGTCCGTGATGAGCTGAGGCCCCTTGAAGACGAAGCCGCTGTAGAGCTGCACGAGCGAGGCTCCGGCCTTGATTTTGGCCTCGGCGTCATCCGCGCTCATGATGCCGCCCACGCCGATGATGGGAATGCGCCCTTGGAAAGCCTGGGCGAAGGCCTCGAGCGTTTCATTCGCTTTGTTGTACAGGGGCTTGCCCGACAGACCGCCTTTTTGCGCCGCTGCGGGGTGATTTTCAACACCGTCGCGGGAGGTGGTGGTGTTGGTGCAGATGAGCCCGTCGAGCTGGCAGTCGACAAAGACCTTGGCGAGCTCGCGGATCTGCGTCTCGCCCATGTCGGGCGAAACCTTCATGACAATGGGCACATTGCGCCCCGTTTCGCCGACGAGATTGGCTTGTTCGCTCTTGAGCGCCGCCAGCAGATCCGCCGCCGAGTCCGCCCGGGCGAGCTCACAGAGGTTCGGCACGTTCGGGCAGGAGAAGTTGATGGTGATGTAGTCGGCAACGGGCCAAGCAGCCCGCAGGCAGGTGAGGTAATCCACGCGAGCCTCGTCGTTCGGCGTCGATTCGTTTTTGCTGATGTTGACACCGAGCACGCCGCTGAAACGGCGCGCGGCGCGAATGTTCTCCACGCCCTCCTCAATGCCGGGGTTGTTGATGCCCATGTGGTTGATGATGGCCTGCTGAGGAATGCAGCGGAAGCAGCGCGGTTTGGGATTGCCCGGCTGAGGCCTCGGCGTGAGCGTGCCGACCTCCACAAATCCGAAGCCGAGGTGCCCGAAGGCCGCAAAGGTGTTGGCTTCCTTGTCCATCCCGGCGGCAAGACCCACACGGTTGGGGAACTTCAGCCCCATGACGGTGACGGGGTCGTCAATGCGGCGGCCGTTGATCAGGGAGCAGAGATGAAGCTTTTCTGCGACTCGCAGCCCGGAGAGGGTCAGCGTGTGAGCTGTTTCGGGGTCGAGGCAGAAGAGAAAACGTTTGGCGAGGCTGTAGAGGAGGGAATTCACGGAGTGGAGAGAGCGGAAGGAGCAGGCGTACTGCCCCTTCCGCCCGGGGTGGGGTCAATAATGGAAGGTCGTTTTGTAGTGTTGCCGGAACCACTGAACGAAAATCGGCACGGCTTCTTCGAAGTCCCAGACCGGCGAGTAGGCCAGTTGAGCCTCGAGCTTCGAGGTGTCGGCGTAGGTCTCGGCACTCTCACCCCGTTCAATCGACGGCGTGGAGTCGACGTCGATGGAGGCACTCTTGCCCATGGCCGTCTCGATGGACTGGATGAAGGTGCGCAGCGGGATGGCCTTGCCGCGCCCGACATTGTAGAGCGCGTAGGGTGCGTTTCCGCCGAGGGCGAGCGGCGGATTCGACAGGGCGATCGCCACGCCGTCGACGACGTCATCAACGTACGTGAAGTCGCGGATGAGATTGCCGTTGTTGCAGATGGAGATGGTTTTGCCGTCCGCTATGTCGCGCGCAATCGTCATCGGCGGCGAGTCCGGGCGCCCCCAGGGCCCGAAGGCGCAGAAGAAACGGAAGACGGTTACGGGGAGTTTGTATGCCTTGGCGTACGTGTAACAGGAGAGCTCCGCGCAGCGCTTCGTCATGGCGTAGATGCTCATCGGGGTATCAACGTCATCCTCTTCGCTCTGCGGAGCGTGCGCCCGCGCCCCGTGCACACAGGCGCTCGAGGCGAAGAACAGATGGCGGACGCCATGCCGCCTCGAAGCCTCGAGGATATTCATCGTGCCCATGTAGTTGTTTTTGATGAAGTATTCGGGATTGCGCATGGACTCGTCTATGCCCGTCACGGCCGCCATGTGCACGACGCTGTCAAACTTCTCGGCCTCAAAAAGGGCATTGATACCCCCTTCGTCGAGGATGTCGAGCTGGCGGAAGGAGAGAGCGCCGGGACCGGGCACGGAGGCGCCGTACGCGATGCGGGTGCAGTCGAAGCCCAGCTCGCCGAGTCGGGCGAGTTTCAGCTCCCGTGAGTTGAGTGTGTTGAGATTGTCAACAACGACGACGCGATGGCCGTCAGCGAGAAGACGCTTGACGACGTGGAAGCCGATGAATCCGGCGCCACCTGTAACGAGAATATTCATGGCAGAAAGGTCCGAGGTTGATTTGGTAGGATTGCAGGTAGTCATTATAACATCCCGGCGCTCCTTTGCAATACCAATTTGCGGCCTAGGCTCAAAAAATCGCGAGATGCGGATGCGTGTCTGTTTTTCTCTTATGCCCTGATATTTCCTGATAGAGCGAGGGAGGATGCGTTTAGTCTTCGTCTTCGGCGATGACGGTCTGCCTGACCCAGCCGATGGCATCGCAGCCGAACTCAACGACGTCGCCGGGCTTGAGGTAGCGGGGAGGGTTCATGCCCATGCCGACGCCTCCCGGCGTTCCCGTGGAGACAACGTCGCCGGGATTGAGTGTGATGAACTGAGAGACGTAGGCGACCAGCTGCGCCACGGGGCGGATGAGTTGCGAGCTGTTGCCGTTTTGCCGCAGCTCGCCGTTGACCTTGAGCTGCAGTTGCAGGGCGTCCGGGTCGGGGATTTCATCGCGGGTGACGAGAACGGGCCCGAACGGCGCGAAGCTGTCGCAGCTTTTGCCCTTGGTCCACTGCCCCCCGTGCTCAAGCTGGTAGGAGCGCTCGGAGTAGTCGCACATGAGGGTGTAGCCGATGATGGCGCGGCGCGCCTCCTTCTCATCGGCGCGATGCAGGGTGTCGCCGATGACGACGGCGAGCTCCACTTCGTAGTCGAGTTTTTCGGCTCCGGCCGGGTTGATGACGCAGCTCAGATCCGCGCTGACGGCCGAGGGGGATTTCAGGAAGAGCGAGGGCTCCTCGGGCTTGTCTCCGCTGAACTCCATCGCGTGATCAGCGTAGCTCTTACCGAGGCAGGCAATGTTGATGGGCTGCACGGGCAGGGCGCTGCTCACGACAAGACCCTCCGAATCCACGGGCACACCGTCGGGCGCCCCCTTGGAGATCCACGTTTCAATCTCCTTGCGGAGCTTTTTGCCGTCCGGCTGGAGGGCAGCCCAGATTTGATCTTCGTTCGAGCTGACGTCGATGAAGCATCGGCGCTTCGGAACCCAAAGACCGATGACGGTCTCGCCGTCTTCATCGGTGTAGTATTGCAGTTTCATGTCAAGGAGGTGAGAGCCGAGGGACGTGGTGCCGCCGCACCGCGGAGAGAGCGGGGCGTCGGGATATCAGTCCCAATCGTCGACGTGGAGGGGGATGTCGTTGAGATGAGAGGGGAATTCGTCTTTGGAGGGAGCGGATGCGGGCTTGGGCGTGGCGGTGCCGCCGCTAGGCGCAGCTCCGGCGTTGAGCGCATCGCTGACGGGGTCAACCACGGCGGGAGTCGGTGACGCAGGGGGCGCCGCATAGCCGCTGCCGGGCGTCAGGCCGGTCGGCTGACCCGTTGTCGTCGCAGCCGGCGTGCCGTCCGCCGTGCCGGAGCCGAAGCCTCCCGATACCGGGGCGAGCGGGTCGCCGGAGACGCTTTGCTCCTTGCCCGGGTGGCGCAGCACGTCGCGGTAGAGGTAGACGGCATCGCCGCTCACAACGGTGCCCGAGCGTATGGTGGCCGTAATAAAGCCGCGCACGGCGCGTGTATCGCGCAGTTCGAGGTTGCCGACTCGGGTATTGCTGCCGTCGGCCGGGTGTGTGATGAGGGTGGAGCCGGCTGCGGGCATCGGCCCGATCATCCGCAGAACAACGAAGTTGCGGTCGGCATGTACCTGGTGTACGGTGCCGAGATAGAGGGGCGCCGGCTCGTCGGTCTTTTCCCGCTTTTCTGCGTCGGTCTGCGACTGCTGCTGCTGCGCTATCTGGCATGACGGCAGCAGGGCGAGAGCCAGAGCGGCGGGCAGGCTCATCAACGTCGAAAACTTCATGCAGCCAGAGTACACTATTCACCGCCCATCGTCAAGCAGCATCTCTCGGGGGAGTTTGGCGTCGGGGGCTTATTTGCCGAGCCCGTGGCGTGCGGCTTGGCGCTGTCCCCGGCCTCAGCCGCGGATTCCGCACCGGGCCGGAGTGTCGGCACTGCCTTTTTTTTCGATCGGTCGATGGTTCGAAGTCCTTCTCTCTCCCGCTCTCTCGCACCCTCTATCTCACCCTCTATCTCACCCGCTCCGCCCATGCGTCCGCGCTGCCCGCCCGTCTGCGGGCAGGTGTTGCCGCGCTTCCTCTCTTTGTTGATCTTTATCGTTTTATATGCGATGGTGAGCGCATGCAGGATAATCCCTTTGTGCTCGGTTTTACCGCCGGAGAGTTGAGCCCTTGGCTCGAGTCTCGTTTCGATTTGCAGGCTTATCAACGAGGAGCTGCGCTGTTGCAGAATTTTATGGTTCAGCCTTATGGCGGAGTGAAGCGCCGCTGCGGTACGGTGTATGTCGCTCCGGCTTACGAGCAGACTCAGGGGGCGGTGCGCCTTGTGCCCTTCCGCTTCTCGGAGTCGGATGTGCTGATGCTCGAGTTTTTCCCCGGCGGAATGCGGGTTTATCGCGATGCCCTCCCGGTGACGGATGCGGAGGGTGCTCCTTACGTGTTGTCCGTGCCTTGGGACTCGGCCGAGGCGATTGCACAGATGGAGCTGACTCAGGTGAATGATGTGATTTACGTGACGCACGCGAAGTTTCCGCCCTATGCGTTGAGTCGCTATGCGGATAATGACTGGTCATGTTCGGAGCTCGAGCTGGAGCCTTATCCCCGTGAGTCATACCAGTTGCAGGACGGGCTGCTGGAGGTGTCGATTCATCAGGGAGGGAAGACGGCGACGCTGGTCTCCGGCTCGTCGACGCTGCGCTTTTCGTCTGAGATGGAGGGGCGTGAGTTCGTGATTGCCGATGCGCCGATTTCTCCGATGTCGTATTTTTTGAATAAGACTTATGCGCTGAATACTTATGAGTTGCCGAATCTGGAGACGGAGTCCGTGCGGCCGAGTTGTACGTACCGCGTTTATGATTCGGCGGAGCAGATGTATCATTTTTACTACTGCCGCAGTCCCTATATGCCTTCGATGTTTTCGGGGAGTACGTCGCCGGCGGATTACAGTTTGTGTTTTATTCCCGGTGCTTTCGTGTTGAATGATCGAAAGTTGCCCTTTGAGGTTTGCGGGGATTGGGAGCTTGAGACTTATGGCGAGTGGAACGGGATGTGGGAGTTGTGGCGTACGTATGATTCTCGGGCTCAGTTGCAGGATTATACGCAGTGGCAATGGACGCGTTTGCATTCTTTTCATCAGGATGGTTCGCAGGAGCGCAAGAATTGGTCTTTTTCGGGCTCGGAGGATCGCGCCTGCCGCATGGTGCTGATCTGCAAAGCGCAGTCGACGACGACGCTGCCGGCTATGCTGTGTTTCCGCGTGTTGGGCGGGCAGCGCGAGTACAAGATGCGTATTGTGTCAGTAGAGAGCGCAACGAAGGCGACGGCGGAGGTGCTGACGCCGTATTTGGATTATCCGAAGGTGTTTTCGACGCGCAGTTGGAGCTTCGGGGCTTTCGGTGCTCGCAATGGTTATCCGTCTTTTTGCAATTTGCACCAAGGTCGTTTGTGGTTCGGCGGTACGGCCGGGCAGCCGACGACGCTCTTCGGCAGCAGTGTGGATGATTATCGCAATTTCCGCGTGGGCTCGAACGATGACGATGCGCTGCACGTGACGATTGCGACGTCGGATCAGAGCCGTATTTGCTGGATTTGCCCGGCGCGCAGTTTGTTGGTGGGGACGTCGTCGAGCGAGTGGACGCTCAGCACGGCGTCGGGATCGGCGATTACGGCGTCCTCGGCTCTGTTCAGCCGGCAGTCGTCGGTGGGCAGTGATCGCCTCGGCGCTCATGGGGTCGAGAATACGGTGTTTTATGTGCAGCGGGGCGGTAAGCGTTTGCGGGAGATTTCATACAAGCTCGAGGCAGACGGATTTACATCGACGGATACGAGTTTGCTCGCGGAGCATTTGTTCGCCTCGGGCGTGCGCGAGTGGACGGTGCAGAAGGGGAGCAATACGCAGCTGTGGGTGCTGATGGAGAATGGCTTGCTGGCGGTGCTGACGACGAACGCGGAGCAGCAGGTGACGGCGTGGCAGCGGGTGGTTTTCCCGGGGCGTGAGGTGTTGCATGTGTCGGCGCTTTCGAGTCTCGATAGCCATGAGGATGAGTTGTGGCTGGTGCTGCGCAATGCGGTTTCGGGGCATGTGAGCATCGAGCGCTTGGTCGACGGTGCGGCGTTTGTCGACGGGGCTGTCGAGTTTGATGCCGCGGAGGAGGCGCCCCTTTATCCGCATTTGGCCGGTTTGCAGGTGTATGGGCGGCCGTCGGGTTCGGCGGAGGGCTTTGTACGGGTGTCGGTGGGTGATGACGGAGCGGTGGTGCTGCCGGAGGGCGCCTCGGGCAACTGGGTTGTGGGGGCGTCTTTTGCTTCGGTGTTGCAGACGATGGGGATGGAGCGCGAGGTGAATTTTAACACGGTGCGGCAGTTGGGACGCGTGAAGTTGCGCGTGCAGGAGTCGGACCCGCATTTTTCGTACCGAGCGGCGCATGTCGAGCGCTGGGAGCAGTATGAGCCGGAGCGCGATGGCCTGAGTTATCCCTTTACGGGAGCGATTCGCCTGACGAATGTGCCGCAGCCGGGTGTGGGGCAGGGCTTTTGCCTGAGTTACGACGGACCGCTGGATTTCCGTCTGATGGCGCTGGTGATGGAGGTCGATTCTCACGGGCGCTGAGTCCTGCCGCTCTTGGCGCCCTTGCATTCTTCCCGGGCGGGAAGTGTCATGACGGAATGGTGGGCGGCGGGCTGTCGGGAGACGGCCCGCCGCTTTGTGTCGCCGCTTTGTGTTGCCTTTTTGTGTTGCCGCTTTGTGTCGCCGGACGCGCGGGCGGGAGCGCGGGGAGAGGGTGCACGCCGGTGAGCTGAGGCAGGGTGAAGCGGGGCAGGGCGTTGCGGTACGAAGAAAAGCGGGTTGCCCCGTGAGGCAACCCGCTTGAATCTTGTCTGGTTTTCCGAATATCGGAGCCGTGCGGCTTACATCATGCCGCCCATGCCGCCCATGCCGCCGTCCGGGGCGCCGGCGCCGCAGCTGCAGCCCTTCTTCTCGGGCAGGTCAGCGATGAGGCACTCGGTGGTGAGCATGAGGCCGGCGATGGAGGCTGCATTCTGCAGAGCGGAGCGCGTGACCTTGGTCGGGTCAACAACACCGCTGGTCAGCAGGTCCTCATAGGCGTCGGTGACGACGTTGTAGCCCTGAGTCGGCGATTCGAGGCCCTTGACCTTCTCGACGATGAGAGCGGCTTCGCGGCCGGCGTTCTCGACGAGCTGGCGAAGCGGGGCTTCAACAGCGCGGTAGACGATGGCGGCACCGGTCTTCTCGTCGCCCGTGAGCTCGAGGCCGCAGATGGCCTTCTGGGCGCGGATGAGGGCGACGCCGCCGCCGGGAACGATACCCTCTTCCACCGCAGCGCGGGTGGCGTGCAGGGCGTCGTCGACGCGGTCTTTCTTCTCCTTCATCTCGGTCTCGGTGGCAGCACCAACCTTGATGACGGCCACGCCGCCGGCGAGCTTGGCGAGGCGCTCCTGAAGCTTCTCGCGGTCGTAGTCGCTGGTGGAGTCGGCGATCTGCTTGCGGATCTGGCCGACGCGGGCGGAGATGTCAGCGGACTTGCCGGCACCCTCGATGATGACGGTCGTGTCCTTCGTGACGACGACGCGCTTGGCCATGCCGAGCTGGTCGATGTTGACGCTGTCGAGCTTGAGGCCGAGGTCCTCGGAGATGCACTGGCCGCCGGTGAGGATGGCGATGTCCTGCAGCATGGCCTTGCGGCGGTCGCCGAAGCCCGGAGCCTTGACGGCGCAAGCCTTGAGTGCGCCGCGCAGGCTGTTGACGACGAGGGCAGCCAGAGCTTCGCCTTCGATGTCCTCAGCGATGATGAGGAGGGGCTTGCCGGCCTTGGCGACCTTCTCGAGCACGGGCAGGAGATCCTTGAGGTTGCTGATCTTCTTCTCGAAGATGAGGATGTAGGGGCTTTCGAGGACGGACTCCATGGAGTCGGCGTTGGTCACGAAGTAGGGCGAGAGGTAGCCCTTGTCGAACTGCATGCCCTCGACGACGTCGAGCGAGGTGTCGATGCCCTTGGCTTCCTCGACGGTGATGGTGCCGTCTTTGCCGACTTTGTCCATGGCCTCGGCGATGATGCTGCCGATTTCTGCGTCCCAGTTGGCGGAGACGGTGGCGACCTGCGCGATTTCCTTGGAGGAATCAACGGGCTTGGAGATCTTCTTGAGCTCTTCGACGACGGCGGCGGCGGCCTTGTTGATGCCGCGCTGCAGCGAGATGGGGTTGGCGCCGGCCGTGACGTTGCGGAGACCTTCGCGGTAGATGCTCTCGGCAAGGACGGTGGCGGTGGTGGTGCCGTCGCCGGCGATGTCGTTGGTCTTGCTGGAGACTTCGCGGACGAGCTGGGCACCCATGTTCTCATAGGGGTCTTCGAGCTCGATTTCCTTGGCGACGGTCACGCCGTCCTTGGTGATGTTGGGCGAGCCGAACTTCTTGTCGATGACGACGTTGCGGCCGGCCGGGCCCAGGGTGCACTTCACGGCCTTGGCGATCTTGGTGACGCCGCTCAGCAGGCTCTGACGTGCGGTTTCTTCAAATGAAAGTTGCTTTGCCATAGTGTGATGCTTGTTATGGGTTGGTTAACGGTTGGTTCAGTCGATGATGGCGAGGATGTCGCTCTCGCTCAGAATGGTGTAGGTGGTGCCGTTGACGGTGACTTCGGTGCCGCCGTATTTGGTGATGAGCACCTTGTCGTTGACGGCGACGCTGAAGGGAATGGGCTGGCCATCCTTGTCGCGGCCGCCGGTGCCGATGGCGCGCACGATGGCTTCCTGCGGCTTCTCCTTGGCGGTATCCGGCAGGAAGAGTCCGCCGGCGGTTTTGCTTTCAGCTTCGACGCGCTCCACGAGCACACGCTGTCCGATGGGTTTAATCATGGTCTTATTGATGTGTTTGGTTGATTGAAGATGGTGGGAGTCCCTGTTCGTTGTCAGGGGGGGGGGAGCCGGAGCAGGTGTCCTTCCGAGCGCCTGCTCCGGCAATGAGGGGTTATTTGTCGTCATCGACGACTTCGGCGTCGACGACCTTGCCCTTGGCCTTGCGCGGGCCGTTGTCGCTGCCCTCACCGGCAGGCTCGCTGTAGGCGGCGCCTCCCTGCTGAGCGGCGGCTTGCTGGGCAGCCTGATTGAGGTCGCCGAGCATCTTTTCAAGCTCCGTCGTGAGGCTCTTGCACTTCTCGACGTCCTTGGCCTCGGCTGCGGCCTTGAGGGCCTTGACCTTCTCCTCGATGGGCTGGGTGATCTGAGCCGGGGCTTTGTCTCCGAGCTCCTTGATCTGGCGCTCAACGTTGTGGGCGAGCGAGTCGGCCTTGTTGATGGCCTCGATGTCCTCGGCCTTGCGGCGATCTTCCTCGGCGTGGGCCTCGGCGTCCTTCTTGGCGCGCTCGATCTCTTCCTTGGAGAGGCCGGACGAGCCCTGGATGGAGATGTTTTGCTCCTTGCCGGTGTTCTTGTCCTTGGCGGTCACCTTCAGGATGCCGTTGGCGTCGATGTCGAAGGTGACTTCGATCTGCGGGACGCCGCGCGGAGCCGGCTGGATGCCGTCGAGCTTGAAGTTGCCCAGCAGCTTGTTGTCGTTGAACATGCGGCGCTCACCCTGGCAGATGCGGATGTCCACCGCAGGCTGGTTGTCCGCCGCCGTCGAGAAGACTTGGCTCTTGCGCACCGGGATGGTGGTGTTGCGGTCGATCATCGGCGTGGCGATGCCGCCCATCGTCTCGATGGAGAGCGTCAGCGGGGTGACGTCGAGCAGCAGCACGTCGTTGACGTCGCCCATGAGCACGCCGCCCTGAATCGCGGCGCCCACGGCCACAACCTCATCGGGGTTGACGCCCTTGTGCGGCTCCTTGCCGGCGAGGCGGTGAGCCATTTCCTGCACGGCGGGCATGCGGGTCATGCCGCCGACGAGAACGAGCTCGTTGATGTCGCTGGTGTTCAGCCCGGCTGCGGCGATGCAGTTCTTGACGGGAGTGGCGGTGCGCTCCAGCAGGTCTTCGGTGAGTTGCTCGAGCTTCGAGCGCGTGAGCGTCATCTGGATGTGCTTCGGGCCGGTCGCGTCCATCGTGATGAAGGGCAGCGAGATGTCGTAGCTCTGCGTCGAGCTCAGGGCAATCTTGGCCTTCTCGGCTTCCTCCTTGATGCGCTGGAGGGCGTCGGTCTGCTTCGAGATGTCCATGCCTTCCTTGGCCTTGAATTCGCTCAGAATCCAGTTGATGACGGCGTTGTCCCAGTCGTCACCGCCGAGGTGCGTGTCACCGTCGCTGGCTTTGACTTCGAAGACGCCGTCGCCGATTTCCAGCACGGAGATATCGAAGGTGCCGCCGCCGAGGTCGTAGACGGCGATCTGCTCGTTGCTCTTCTTGTCGAGGCCGTAGGCCAGTGCGGCGGCCGTCGGCTCGTTGATGATGCGGCGCACCTTCAGACCGGCGATTTCACCGGCGGCCTTGGTGGCGTTGCGCTGGGCATCGTTGAAGTAGGCGGGCACGGTGATCACGGCTTCGGTGATGGTCTCGCCGAGCTTGGCTTCGGCATCGGCCTTGAGCTTCGAGAGCACCATAGCGCTGATTTCCTGCGGCGAGTAGACCTTCGTCTCGCCGCCGACCTCGACCTGAATGTGCGCGTCGCCGTTCGGGGCCTCGACGATGGTGTAGGGCACCTTCTTGTCTTCAGCCGTCAGCTCGGCATACTTGCGGCCGATCAGGCGCTTGGCCGAGAAAATGGTGTTGCGGGGGTTCGTGACGGCCTGACGCTTCGCCGCCTGACCCACGATGCGCTCGCCGCTCTTCGTGAAGGCGACGACGGACGGGGTGGTGCGGGCACCCTCGCTGTTCTCGAGAACGGTGGCCTGACCGCCTTCCATGACGGCCATGCAGGAGTTCGTCGTTCCGAGGTCAATTCCAAGAATCTTGCTCATGTTGGTTTTCCTTTCTGTTTGTTAAGTGCTTCGTTGATGGGTTAACTGTCGGCCTTGCGGACCGTATCTTTTCGCCTTCTTTCTTGCAAAGAGCGTGCCAGATTTGTAAAGAGTTGAATTTAAGGGATTAGTGTTTTGCGTCCAGGTGTTTTGGCGTTTAAGGCGCGTCAAATTGCCGCACTTTGTCCCAAAATGTCGCATCGGCTGCGGCATTTTGCCTCAGCTCAACGAGCGGGTGAACGAGCAGATGAAAAAGACCCCCTGTCACCGCATGTGACAGGGGGTCGGATGGGGGGGGGGAGGAACTCCGGGATATCAAGCTTCGGGGCTTTCGGCCGGCGATTCCGGCGCGGCCGCGGAAGCTTCCGGCTGCGGCTCGGGCCGGGGCGCTTCGGGCTCAGCTGTCGGCTCGTCGGCGGGGGCGGCAGGGGCCTCCTCTGCTGCGGCAGGCGCGGTCTCGGGCGCGGGAGTCTCGCTCTTGGCCTCTGCCGCTGCTGCATTCTTGGCGTTTTTGGCGCGCTTGCCGCTGCGGCGGGCTCCGGCGGGAGCCTTGGCGGGCTCAGGGGCAAGGCTGCCCTTCGGGTACCAGATGGAGTTGTCCGCCGTCACGACGATGAAGCCCTGCTCAAGCAGCCAGATCATATCGGCAACGTAGGGGGCGTAGGCGTCGACCGTGGCCTGCTTGCCGGCCTCATCCGTCGCATTGGGCACGCCGGAGAGCGCCGCGCACATCGCGTCAACCTTGCTGCCGGAGTTCTCCTTGGTCCAGTTGACGATGGCCATCATGCGGTCGGCCAGCACCATGTCGGCGGGGATGGCGCGCACGCGGCTCGGCCCGGTGTAGTGGTGCCCCTGCCATTTGTAGATGGGGATGTGGTGGCGAGCCAGCCCGTGGCAGAGGTTCGGAATGAGCATCTGCGGGAAACGAGCCGTTTTGTCGGACAAAATGGCGAGGTGCGCCGCGAGGCCGGGAGAGAGCAGAGCCCTCGGCGTGGCGCCGTTGACGAAGACCTTGTCGACAACCTCATAAGCCTCGGCGTAATGCTTGGCCTTGAAGTCGGCCTCGACCGCCTTGGCGTCGCTGAGCACGACCTCGGCATCGCGCAGGGGCTTCCACACGACGGTTCGGCTGGCCTGCTTGAGCCATGCGGCGACGGTCTCTTCGCTCTTGTCGACGCGAACGCGCGCCTTGAAGCTGCTCAGATCCATCTGGGCGTACTTTTCGCGGTAGAGGTGCATGAGAGCCGCTTGGTAGCCGTGCCAGTTGACCGGGCCGATGAGCTCTCCGCCGAGGCTGCAGACGGCGATGGCATTGAAGTTGCCGCTCGGGGCGGGCGTCTCGATTTCCTCGCGGCTGTAGAACTTGCCGAACCAGTCAGCCTTCCAGAGGTAGGCGACGGCTTCTTCCTCGCTCAGCCAGCAGGCGCCGTCGCCGAGGCGGGAATGAATCATCATGGGGCCGTTCTCCAGCTTCATGAAGACGAGGTCGAAGCGGTCGCGCGAGGCCATGACGACGCGCGCGAGGTCGAGCAGGGGCAGGGCTCTCTTCTGGCGTTGAATCTGAGTGGCGAAAATCTCCAAGATGCTGTTGGCGGGGCGCAGCTCGACGCGAAGTCCCGGCGTCGGAGCAGGCAGGCGGCGCGGGGCGCGCTCGCCGCGACCCTCGCGACCCTTGGCGCGGCCGTCGCGGCGATCGGCGTTGCGATCCGCGCCGCTGCGGCGGTCGCGGAAAGAGGGCTTGCGCTCCGCGTCGCGACGCTTCGGCGCATAGTCGCGCGACGACATCTCTTCATATTTTTGCGGCTTCGAAGCGTCGTTTCCCTTGCGGGCCCAAGCGGGACCGAACTGAAACTCTGTCAGCTCCGACAGATTAAAGGGCGTACCGCCCTCTTGATGATTTTCATCCATAAAGATTCGATTCGTAACTGATGGAAGGGTAGCCTAAATCGGCCGAGAATGCAACTTTTTTTTGATGATTGTATCTCAAAAATTCGTTTCGGGACTTACTCGCTCAAGAATTCGACGCCCAACATGCAAATATCATCCTCCTGATCGGCATCGCCGGTGAAGTTATGCATGCAGGCAAGGGCTATGTTAATCATCTCCGTGATGTTGACGGGCTGGCGCTCCTGCAGGTAATTCATGACGCGCACGGCGCCGAGCTCATCGCCCTTGCCGTTGTGAGCTTCCGTGAGTCCGTCGGTGTAGAGCATGAGCTTCATGCCGGGCTCCAGCGGGATTTCGCTCTCGCGGAAGAGCGCGCTTTCGATGAGCCCGAGGGCAGGGGAGCGGGGAATGGCCGGAAGCACGGCTTTGCCGTCCGCCGTCATGACGATGGGCGCCGGATGTCCGGCGCCCGAGAGAGTGAGCCTCTGCCTGTCGAGGTCGAGGTAGACGTAGCAGGCCGACGAAAACATGGTGATATTGGCCTGGCTGAAGATGCGGTAGAGCTGCCGATTGAGCGACGAGAGCAGAAGCCCCGGCGTGTCAGCCAAGTTCGCCACCTGCTCCATGAGCCCCCGCAGCATGGCGGCGATCAGCGCCGCGCTGACCCCGTGGCCCATGACGTCGCAGATGAGCATGCCGACGCCCGAATCACCGACCGGAAACACCTCGAAACAGTCCCCGGCCACCCCGGTGGAGGGCATGTAGACGTGGTGGAAGGTGGCGCGGCGCCGGCTGCCGTCATTCGGATTCGTCCAGACGCGGTCGGGCAGTCGCAGGGGCTGAAGAGCGCGCTGCACCTCGCGCGCGAGGCTGATTTCCTTCTCCAGCGCCCGATTCCTCTGGTCGAGCTGCTCGGCAATGCGCTGGTAGCGGCGCTGCGCTTCGATGAGCTCGGTGACGTCCGACGAAATACCGACGATGCCCTTGATGTTGCCGTCGTGGCCGTACCACGGGAACTTCGAGACACGGCTCCAGCTGTTGCGCTGTTTACCGTTCTTCCACGTCTCGCGATGGATGCGGTTGGTGATGGGCACCCCGGTGTTCATGACGTTGAGCTCCTCCGCCCGGGCAACCTCCGCCATGCTCTCGGTGAAGAAATTCGTATCGCGGCAGCCGATGAGGTCGGCCGGGGTGCGTACGTGCATCTTGCGCGCCGTGGCCTCGTTGGCCAGCACGAAGCGCGATTCGCGGTTCTTGAAATAAATGTTGTCCGGCAGGTAGTTGATGAGGGTGCGGAAGAAGTTCTGATCCTCCAACGCCCGCATATCCGACATCTTGCGGCGCGTGATATCAACCCACACCCCCACGAGCCTCACGGGCTTGAGATCTCGGCCTCGCTCCAGCAGACCGTTGACGCGTATCCAGCGCCAACCGCGCGAGCGCAGATTGAGCAGGCGCACCTCCACGCGCATGGGCGAGGCCGCCACCATGGGCATGTCGATGTAGCGCTGGACACTGCTGCGGAAAAACTGCAGATCCTCCGGATGGATCGTTCGCTCGCTCTCCGTGAAGATATTGGGCGCGATCTCCCGAAAGGGCAGGCCCATCATGCGCAGGCACTGCTCGGTGTAAAAAATCTTGCCGGTCTCCATATCCCAGCAATAGACGCCCTCTTCAGCGGCACGCAGCGCCTTGCGCACCATCTCCCAGTTGAACACCCCGGGAGCCGCGCTGTTATGTGGCTTAAAGCTGGCATCGTCGCTCATCATGCTAAACTCTACCCTATTCCTTTTGCTTTTCAAGCAGAAAATGAAAAAGTGCCCGAATTATTTGTGCTCGCGGGCAGGCTCGCTGCTCGCGCAAGCTGCCGCGTTTGCTGCCCTCATGACACAAAGTTGGAAATTTTCAGCGGATAAAAACTTGACAACGCGAAGCATTAGGAGTAGAGTCAGCGCGGTATGATGAATCACGGAAAGTCTATGAAGATGACGGTTCTCAGCCTGGCTTCCGCCGTGGCCGTGCTGGGCATGAGCTCCTGCCTGATGGGCCCCGATTACAAAGAGCCCGAGATGGAGGTGCCGGCAGCCTTCCGAGGGGCTCCCTCCATGAAGGAGTCGATCGCCTCGCTGCCTTGGTGGGATGTGATGCGCGATCCGGATCTTCGCGACCTTCTGCTTGACACATACCGCAACAACCGCAGCCTCAAAGCCACGTTGGCCAACGTGGACAGCGCCCGCCAGAACGTGACGGTGACGCAGGCTCCGCTCTTCCCCTGGGCATCGTACGGCGGCAGCGTCTCCAAGGGCGCCAACCAGACCGGCGGTTCGACCATCGTCAACAGCGGCGGCATTACGACGGCTCCCGGCTCGATGGCGGCTTCCGCCTCATGGGAGCTTGACGTCTGGGGCCGCACGCGCCGCGCGGTCGAAGCTGCCGAGGCCGATTACTTCTCTGCCGAGCACCAGCTGCGCGCCCTCCAGCTCTCGCTGCTGCGTCAGGTGTCGACGGGTTACCTGCAGCTGCTGATGCTCGACGAACAGCTGCGCGTCCAGAAGGCGAGCGTTGAATCCTATCGCAAGTCACTCGAGTACTTCGAGTACCGCTTCAAGTACGACGCCGACAGTGTGCTCTCCGTCGATTCCAGCCGCGCGGCTCTCGCGGCCGCCGAGGCTCAGATCCCGGCCATCGAGTACCAGATCGTCGAGCTTGAGAACACGCTGAGCGTGTTGGCCGGCCGCACGCCCGGCCACATCCGCCGCCGCGGCAGTCTCTCCGACTACGCCGGCGGATCCACGGTGCCCGCCGGCATCCCGGCCGACATCCTCGCTCACCGCCCTGACGTGCTTGCGGCCGAGCAACAGGTGCGCGCCGCCAACGCCGAAATCGGCGTGGCCATCGCCAACTACTTCCCCTCCATCTCGCTGACCGCAGCCGCGGGTGTGGCCTCGTCCGATCTGACGACCGCCGTGCGCAAGGGCACGGGCTGGGGCATGGGCGCCAACCTCTCCGGCCCCCTCTTCCAGGCCGGCCAGCTGCGAGCCTCTGAGAAGATCGCCCGCAACAACCTCGTCGCGGCCGTCGCCAGCTACGAAGAGACCGTGCTGACGGCACTCAGTGAAGTCTCGACCACGCTCGTGCAGCGCGCCAAACTGCGCACGATTCTCGAACGGCAGGAAGCCGCCGTCGTATCGTATCGCCGCTACCTCGACGCCTGCCTTGAGCGCGTCAAGACCGGCTATTCCGACTACTACGAAGTGCTGACGGCTCAACAGAACCTCTTCCCGGCCGAGCAGAAACTCGCCGAGTATCGCTACCAGTATGCCGCCTGCATCCCGACCCTCTACACGCAGCTCGGAGGCGGCTGGAACCGCAGCTCGGAGAGCATGCGTGAAGGTCGCGATGACGCCCCGGCTCAGGCGAAGCAGTAAGGCCTCCGCCCGCAGCCGCCTCATGGCTTCAAACAAACGCCGCCGTGCCGATGCACGGCGGCGTTTGTCGCATCACGGCCCGCTGCGGCAGCAACGGACGCACGGCCGCTGCCGCCTGTTTGCGGCGGCGGGGCCGCTCGCCGGATAGAGGCGAGAACGCATGAACAGCGCGCAAGCCGCCCTTTGGGCTTGCCATCGGACGGACGAAAGAGTAAAATGATCGCATGAGTTTGCTCGAGTACATCCGCGCCGCCTTTGAGGTGCTCGTACTGGCCGTCATCTTTTATCAGGTGTACAGAGCCTACAGGGATTCGCCGTCCGCCACCATTTTCATCGGCCTGATCGCCTTGGTCGTCGTCGGCTTCCTGCTCCTCAAACTCATCGGAGCCGGCGTGCTGGAGCACATCGTAACCGTCATCTTCGCCGGCCCCGGCTTGGTGCTTGTCGTGCTCTTTCAGCCGGAAATCCGAACCGTGCTCGCCAAGTTCTCGCGCAAAATCATGACCGGGCGCATGTGGACGCATGCGGACTCGCACAGCGATGAATTCATGCAGCGCGTCAAAGAAGCCGTCACCTACATGGCCAGTCGCCGCATCGGTGCGCTGCTGGTGTTTTGCCGCACCAATCGACTCGACGACATCGACCACTACGACCGCGGCACCAAAATTGACGCCATCTTCACCCCCGCCCTCGTCGAGACCATCTTCTACACCGGTTCCCCCCTGCACGACGGAGCCGCCGTCATCATCCGCGAGCGCATCGCCTCCGCCGGCGCCATCCTGCCGGTGAGCGAGCGCAACCCCATCGACGCCTCGATGGGGCTGCGCCACCGCGCCGCCATGGGCATTGCCGAAAAATCCGACGCCGTCGTCGTGGTCGTCTCCGAAGAGAAAGGCCGCATCACGCTCTTCTACGGGCAGAAAGTGCAGACGGACATCTCGGTGAACCTGCTTTGCGAACGCCTCTCCTCGCTCCTCTACAACCATGCTGACGATATCGAAAATCAAGAGGTTTCTGACGTTTGAGTGGCAGGCCAAACTCGTCTGCCTGCTGTTGGCCGTCGTCGTTTGGATTGTTGCTGACTGGCTCTACGTCAAGAAAGACGTCGAAGAACCCGGCGACGATGAAATCCTTTTTGCAACACCTCTCTGAGCCCCGGCCGCCCAACAACCGCCATGCAAAACTTCTTCATCACCGGCACCGACACTGAAATCGGAAAAACCTACGTCACCACCGCCCTGCTGCGCGACCTGCGGCGCCGCGGCATACCCGCCATGGGCTACAAACCCATGGCCTGCGGAGACCGCAGCGACGCCCGCGCCATGCGCGACGCGACCGACCCCTCCGTGAGCCTCGAGCTCATCAACCCCCTCTACCTGCGGGCCGCCACCGCCCCCTACATCGCCGCCACCCTCGAGAACAAGACCATCAGCCTCGGCACCCTCATCGAAGGCTACGAACGCGTTGCCGCCGCCTACGGCCCCGTGCTCGTCGAAGGTGCGGGCGGCTGGGAAGTCCCCATTGCTCCCGGCGTCACCATGGCTGATTTTGCCGTCGCGCTCGGCCTGCCCGTCATTCTCGTCATCGGTAACAAACTCGGCGCCGTCAACCACGCCCTGATGACCATCAAAGGCATACGCGAGCGCGGACTGAGCTGCCGCGCCCTCGTCCTCAACCACCTGCAGCAGGATTGGGACACCGCCGCGCTGACCAATCGCCAACTCATCGAAGAGTTCTCCGGCTTGAGCGTCGCCGCCGAGCTCATCCACGGCCAAAGCGACATCGACTCGCAGGCCGTGCTGGGTTTCTGAGCGCTTCCTCATCCCGAAGAGGCGGGCGGAGCGCCTGGCGCGTCGCCCGGCTGCTCGCCCGTCGTGTATCATCGCCGGGCAGGACTGCTTCCTGCTTGACGTCCGCGCCCTTCCGTGCTTCAATGGCAGCAATGGAACTGCGCGTTCTCCGCTACTTTCTCGCCGTCGCCCGCGAGCGCTCCATCACGCATGCGGCTGCCGCTCTGCACATCACCCAGCCCACACTCTCTCGCCAGATTGCGGATTTGGAGAGCGAACTGGGCGTTCCCCTCTTCCGTCGCGACCGCAAAAACCTGACCCTCACCGAGGCCGGCCTGCGCTTTGTGCAGCGCGCCGAAGAAATCCTGACCCTCACCGAGCACGCCATCAGTGAAGTCTCCATACACCGCAAAGACATCTGCGGTGAAGTCACCATCGGCTGCGCGGAATCGCCCGGCTTCAGCCTCTTTGCCGATGCCTGTCAGCGCGTCCAAAAGTGCAACCCGGGCATCCGCGTTTGTCTGCAAACCGCCAACGCCACCTGCATCAGCGAACAGCTGGAATGCGGCACCGTCGACTTCGGCTTCATGCTCGCCCCCGTCAAGCTCTCCGATTACGAACACCTGAGGCTGCCCCACGTCGACACATGGGGCCTGCTGGTGAGGCGAGACCACCCCTTTGCCGAGCTCGCGCAACTCAGCCCCGATCAAGTTGCCTCCCAGCCGCTCATCACCTCCTACCGCGAACCCGTCCTCGAATTCCTCTCCGGCTGGCTTGGGCGGCAGCTGAGCAGCTGCGACATCCGCTGCCGCTACAACCTCGCCTACAACGCCGCCCGCTTCGTCGAGGCCGGCGTCGGCTGCGCCATCTGTCTCGACGGCCTCGTCCCGACGGGAGGCGAGAGCCTCCTGCGCTTCATCCCCTTTGCGCCGCGACTGAGCTCCCCCTCCTACCTCGTCTGGAAAAAGGCCCGCTTCTTCAGCCGAGCGGCACAAGTCTTTTACTTCGCGCTTTGCAGCGAAGTTCGGCGCCGGAGCTCTGCCCAAGACGCCCCGGCCCGAGAGAGCTCAGCCGACGACGCGTGAAAGAGGACGCATGAAAAGACATCGCTGGCCCGGCGCCGACCGACGCTCTCGAGCCTTTTCCCCTTCCTCCTGCCGCAGCTCCACGCCGGAGCCGCGCCGCCGACATGTCGAGGGCTTACGGGTTCGCACAAGTGTCGCGCAAGTGTCGGGCAAGTGGCGGACGGGGGGACGAGGGACGGACAAGGCTCGGATAGAGTTCGGATAGGATTCGGATGGGGGAGAGACGAAGGCCCGATGGGAGGTGGACAAGATTCGGCGCCCGGAATTGGTGGCGATGCACGAGGACGGCAAGGGAGGCATGGCATTTCCCGTCACCGCGCGATTCATGCCCCGCAGGCATAAAAACGTATGCCGAGCAAGTATTTGCGATGGCCGAGAAAACTGCTACAATGACATCAACGGCGCGAAAGCTCGTGCAAAGGCTGCCCGGCGGACGCGCCTTCACCAACACAAGATTCTTCCCCCCCGTATGAAGAAAACAACCTGCCTCCTCCTCGGTACCCTCATCACCATGAGCCCCAACCTTATGTCACAAGAACCCGTCAAACAAACCGCCGGGCGAGACCAACTCGGAGACTTCGCCCCTCAATTCGCTCAGCTCAACGACGACGTCCTCTTCGGCGAAGTCTGGAGCCGCACCGATAAACTCAGCCTGCGCGACCGCAGTCTCGTCACCATCACCGCCCTCATCAGCATGGGCATCACCGACAGCTCGCTGAGCTACCACCTCAACGAAGCCAAGAAAAACGGCATCACCCGCAGCGAAATCGCCGAAATCCTCACCCACATCGCCTTCTACGCCGGCTGGCCCAAGGCTTGGTCCGCCTTCCGCCAAGCCAAGGATATCTGGGCTGAGGACGTCAAGGGGCAGGGGGCCAAGGCCGACTTTGAGCGCTCCATGATTTTCCCCATCGGCGAGCCGAATACCGCCTACGAGCGTTATTTCACCGGCAAGAGCTATCTCGCCCCCGTCTCCTCCGAGCAAGTTCGCATCGCCAACGTCACCTTCGAACCGCGCTGCCGCAACAACTGGCACATTCACCATGCCGCCTCCGGCGGCGGGCAAATCCTCATCGGCATCGCGGGTCGCGGCTGGTATCAGGAAGAGGGCAAAGCCGCCGTACCCATCCTGCCCGGCACCGTCATCAACATCCCGGCCGGGGTCAAGCACTGGCACGGAGCTGCGGCCGATAGCTGGTTCGCCCATCTGGCCGTTGAAGTCAACGGCGAACAAGGCCGCAATGAATGGCTCGAACCCGTCAGCGATTCCGAGTACGATCGCCTGTCCTCCGATCGGTGACAACACCCCCTCCGGCCGACCACACGCATCGACGGACTGCAACCGGCGACGGACTCCATCCATCGACGAAGCTCACGCATCGGCCGTCGTTTCATATCCGCCTTCTTCAACCTCAGACATCCTCACATTCAATGAAAACAAACACCCTCATCCTCATGGCCGCAGCGCTGGGGCTCACGCTCAGCGCTGCCGGACAAGCTCCGGCCCCTGCGCCGTCATCGGCCAAGCAAGCCCGAACCGAGCAACAGCCGAGCACACCCGCCCGAGCCCCGCTGCTCAACAGCTCACAACCCCGCACCACCATGACACCCATCACCGAAGACACCCGCGTATTCCCCATCAACCCCGATATCACCGCCCTGAGCGTCAGCTTCCCGACCCGCTTCGGCACCACGCTCGTCGGCCACCTCTACCTGCCGAAAGACTTTGACGCCGCCAAACGCTACCCCGCTATCGCCGTCTGCGGGCCCTTCGGCGCCGTCAAAGAGCAAGCCTCCGGGCTCTACGCCCAGCAACTTGCCTCTCTGGGCTTCGTCGCCGTGGCCTTCGACCCCTCCTTCACCGGTGAGAGCAGCGGCGAGCCGCGCTACGTAGCCTCTCCCGACATCAATACCGAAGACTTCTGCGCCGCCGTCGACTTCCTCTCCCTCTGCCCCTTTGTCGAGGCGGAGCACATCGGCATCCTCGGCATCTGCGGCTGGGGCGGCCTCGCCATCAACGCTGCCGCCCTCGACCCCCGCATTAAGGCTACCGTCGCCTCGACCATGTACGATATGTGCCGCGTCAGCGCCCTGGGCTACAACGACAGCATGACGGCAGAGGATCGCGCCCAACTGCGCCGCAGCCTCGCCGAGCAGCGCCTTCGCGACGCGGCCGCCGGCAGCTATCGCCGTGCCGGCGGCGTCATTGACCCGCTGCCGGACGACGCCCCGCTCTTCGTCAAGGACTACTACGCCTACTACAAAACGACACGCGGCTACCATAAGCGCTCGCTCAACTCCAACGAGGGCTGGAACGCCACCTCCGTACAGCCCTTCCTCAACAGCACTCTCATGAACTACGCCGGAGAAATCACCACTCCCGTTCTCATCGTGCACGGAGAAAAAGCCCACTCGCGTTACTTCGGTGAGGGTGCCTTCAGCAAGCTGAAGGGAGACAACAAAAAACTGCTCATCGTTCCGGGAGCCAGCCACGTCGACCTCTACGACAACATGGAGAAAATCCCCTTTGAGGCCATCGGCGACTTCTTCCGTACGAATCTCCGATAACCAAGTCGGCGCTATCCTGCGCCCCCCCTCCCTCCGGCTGCCCGCTGCGCTGCCTCCCGCAGCGGGGGCTGAGGGAGGGGCTTAGGGAGAGACCCGGCACGCGCCGGTTGCGGACTTGATGAGCCTCTTGGCCGCCGCCGTGCTCCGACGGGTGTGCCCCGGCCTGTCCGACGACGGCCGGAGGCTCAGCTCTCTCGGAGGTCGCACTCAGATCCCTGTGCGTCTCACATGTAGCCCTCAAACGGGGAACACTCGAGCAGGTGAAAAACCTGCCGCATTTCCAAGGCGCGGTCTGCCGCAGGGGCAGGGGCATCATCGGTACTCGAGCTTTTCCGTTGCTTTGAGGGATACGGCTCCCCGTGGCTCTCGAGCGCTTGGTAGCCGCGGATCTCCACTTCCCCTCCCTCCGGATGGGAGGCAACGTATTGCCGCAGCACATCGTTGTCCACGACGTATATAAAACCCGGCTCCGCAAGGGGGAAACTGATGCACCAAGGATTCCCGGCAAGTTTCGGGTGGCGGAAAAGCAACGCCGTATCTTGGAAAATCTCGCCGTAGGCATACGTGCTGTGCAGAGGCAGCAAGGCGGCCTCCTTCTCCCGTCGGGCCGAGGGCAGGTCTTTTATATTTTGATCACCGCTTGCCAGTAAATAGAGGAAGCGCTCCCTCGTATCCAGGAGGTAGAGTTGATATTCGAGCGTGGAAACCCCCGTACCGCTGCCTCGGTATCCGGGGCTGGGGCATACCAGATTTCCCATTGCTGTATAGTAGCGCTCCCACGCGCGTTCTTCTCTGCGGATGAGTTCCCGCATGGCTTCGCAGTAAGTGACGGTTTGATCGGATGGGCTCCCGTCTGGCGCGCATGCCGGAATCTCGCTTGTCATGACTTGGCAGTACTCGGTAAAGGGATCTCTGCTCTCACGCTCGAAGCCCGCGCTATCGTAGCTGTAGTGCGCTAAGTAGCTCTCCATGAAACGCCTCTGCCGCTTTTGCCATTCGCAAGCTTGCCGCGCAAGCTTCCATTCATTGGCTACTGTCGAATCACCGCCGGTACGCTGCCAGAAAATGACCTCCGGATCAGGCCGGTTCAACATAGGTCTTCCGCCCGGGTGAAGAGTGGGTTCAACGCAACCTGCGTTCATGAAGGAAGCACAGAAGGACAGGGCCTCCAAGTCCCGGTGAAAACTTTCCTCCAGATATTTTTCACAAATCTCTAGATAATCCTCGACTTCATACGGGTCATCAGGCTGATAGTGAGGGTGCGACAGCGGCCCGCGAATGAGCGCCATCTGCGCCGTGAAAAGCTCCTTGGCCGCGGCGAGAGCCTCGCGTATGTGCCCTCGGACTTCCTCAATCTCCGCCTTCTCATCCTCCGTCAGAGGCCTGTTGTACTCGTCCTCATCGAGGACGAGATACTTGCGAGCTTCGCTCTGCTCCATGAGCACTTCTTGCCAATAATCAAAGATCGGAGGCAGGGGCCGAGGCGAAAAATAGGGGAGTGCTGAGCTGCCATCCTCTGCCGGGGAGTCTGCATCATCCTCCGGCAATAAGTCGTCGTCCGCCGGGTCGGCAGCGGTTGCCTCATTCGTTCCCTCTGCGGGAGCGGAGACGGTGGCGGGCGCCGATGCGGCGTACGAGCAGGAAGCGGAGAGCGGGGCGTTTCCCTCAGCGGCGGCAGAGAGCGAACAGCCCAGCGTTGCTACAAGGGGAAGAAGGGGGAATGAATGCGCTGTTTTCACGGGAGGGTATTCTACCAAAGATGCGGAAAAATACAACACCAATGTTTTGTATCGCGTCGAGTCGGGGAATAAATCCGATACAACCGTCGCGGCGGAGCGACCTTCGCGAGGGCTAGACAAATCGACGCGGAGAAGGGGAGAGGGGGCGGCGCGAAGCAAGCCGTGACCCGTTGCTTCTCGGCAAGCCGTGACTCGCCGTAGGTTCCGGAGCCGCTGCTCCCCCGCGCTCCCGTGAACCATGCAAGGAGAGATATGGGAAAAGCTGTTACTTTTCCTCTTGTGGACTCAGTTAAAAAGATGTATGATGCACGGCAGAAAGGCCACCGCTCCTTGTTATGAAAAAACTTTTCGTTATTGCCGTTGCGCTGTCGGCGACCGCCGCTTTCGCTCAGTCTCCCGCCGTTGCCTCTGCGTCTCCTGCTGCCACCGCCTCGGCGCTTTCTTCCTCCCCGTCCGGCTCTACGTCTTGGGGAGCGGGGGACTTCGAGGCGCAGGTTTTGCCGGAGGAGCACCTCTACCCCGTTGTGTGGCACGACCACGCGGGCGGATGGGGACCGCGGGCCTGGGTGTGGTGCGGGGATGCGGTGCGCTGCGTGAGCGTTGTTTTTGCGGATCCGCGAGACGAGATGAACTATCGCGCGCTCAGCTTCAGGGTAAAGAATCAGGCGCAGGATCCGAACTTTGCCGAGCAGTATGTTGCGCCTCCCGCCGTCTGCTTCAGCGGGCACTTTGAGGCGGGGACGGATGCGTGGAATCGTCCCTTGCTTCGCGTCAGCAACTGGTTTGTCATGCCGCCCTTTTTTCGCCTGAATGCCGAGATGGATGTGGTGGTCGACTACGCCGAGTCCGAGAAGCGGATGCAGCTGGATGCGTCGGATTTCGACAGTCGCCCCGGCCGTACCTTGCACGGCGTTTCGTTGCAAAAATACGTCAAGAGCAGCGGGCAGCGCGAGGCGTTTACGTACCCCGTGGCGGATGCCGATCCGCAGAGGCGCACGGTCACGCTTCTGACGCACCGCAGCTCAGAGGCGGCTTCGGGGCAGGGGCTCGAGCCGGTCTGCTTCACCGCGGCGGCCGTGTTTGCGGATGCCGCACAGGCTGAACACTTTTTCTCGCCCGAGAATGTTGAGCGCGTGAAGCGCGCGCGAGCCGAGGGCTGCGGAGCGGCGCTGATGCTCACGGGGATTTACCGTCCGGCCGACGGACGCATTCAGGCTCTCGATTTTGCGCTGGGTGATGTGCTGGCGGCCGAGCCCGCGGCACCCGCGCCTTCGCTCGATGAACGGCTGTTGGCGGCTGCCCGTGCGGGGGACGCCGCCTGCGCTCGGCGCTTGCCGGCGAGCGGGGCCAAGGTGAATGCCTGCGACCGCCTGCTGCGCGAGACGCCGCTGCACCTCGCCGCCGGCGGCGGGCATGCGGAGCTCGTGCGCCTCTTGCTGGAGGCAGGCGCGGATGTTCGGGCGAAGGATGCCCGCGGCGGGACGCCGCTGCACTGGGCAGCGGCCTGCGGCTCGGTGTGCGTGGATGAGCCCGACAGCGATGAGGCGCGTGCCGCCGCGGCCCGAGGTGCCGCTGCGAGCGATGCCGCAGCCGTGGCGCAGCGCGTGGAGGCGCTGCGCCTGCTGCTGGAGGCCGGGGCGGATGTGAACGCCGCGGATCGCTCGGGCATAACGCCGCTTCAACGTGCGGCAGCGGTGGGCTATGCCGACGTGCTGCGCGAGCTCCTTGCTCAGGGAGCCGATGTGAACGCCCGAAGGCAGCAGAACCCCGCGGCGCTCTCCTCCGGGCCGAAGTCAGCCCTCGAGGCAGCGCGGCGCTTCGGGCGCAGCGACAGCGAGCGGATTTTGAAGGAGGCCGGTGCCGAGGAGCCCTGAGCCGGAGTGCGGTCGGCCGCGAAGGCTTGAAAGGAGGTCGCGGAGGTTCGATAAGAGACCGCGAAGTCTCGAAAATCGGCGCCGATGGCGTCTGCCTGCGCCGATTCCGGGACTCAGAGGGCGTAGGGATCCCACTCGTCGCCTCGCGTCATGTTCTCGAAGAGCTTGCGAGCCTGCGGTCCCAATTCCGGCAGGCACATGAGCAGGCAGTCTTCGGCCTTCGCGGGATCTCCTTTCTGACCGGGCAGACCCTTGGCGTAGATGCAGGCGAGGTGGATATAGGCTTCGGGGTAGTTCAGCGCAGCGGCTTGGTAGCAGTAGCTCTCAACCTCGCTGAGGCTTTGTTCGGCTCCGAGGCCCTTGTAGCAGGCGTAGGCCTTCAGGATGAGCCCCAAGGGATGCCCCGCCTTGACGTATTCGTCAAAGATTTTGTGGGCGCCCTCGATGTCTTGTTTCGTACCGGTCCCTGTCAGCATGCAGCAGGCGCGCTGGAGGATGATCGGCGGGAAGCCGTGGCGGCAGCCGTATTCGAGAAGCTTGTAGCCGTGTTCGTCATTTTTCTCAAAGCCGAACCTGCCCTTCAGGTAGCAGTTGGCCAGCAGGAGCATCGATTCCCCATGCCCGCTCATGGCGTTGAGCCTCAGTAAATCGGCGCCGTCTTTCTCATTGCGTTTGAAGCCGAGTGCCTGTATTTCGGGCGTATCTTCGGGGCTGAGGAGGAAGTTGATTTTGAGGTGCAACGCATCGCGGTTGCCGAGCTTGCAGGCGCTGTCCAAGAGGGGAGCGCCGCCTTTGATGCCTTGCGCGATGAACATGTTACTGAGTTCAACCAAGGCAAGGTCGCTGCCGAGGTCGGCGGCTTTGCCGTACCACTCGATGCGCTCTTTGGATGTGGCGGCGTAGGCGCCCAGAGCAAAGGCCACGAGGTGGTTGCCGCGCTCGATTTCGGATTTGACTTCGGGGCGCTGCGCGTCCGCGCTGCTCCTCAGGCGCCCGGTGGCGACCAGCCACTGGAAGCGGACGCGGAAGTCGTCGTCAGCGGCGGCCTTGGTCAGGTAGCGCACGGATTCTTTTTCGTCTTTTTGGACGCCGCGGCCCCGTGCAAGGCAGACGGAGACGCTGATGATGGCGGGCGCGTATCCCTTGTCGGCCGCCTGTCGCATGATCTTGTAGGCTCGGGCGGTTTCCTCTTTGTCCTTGGAGCCTGAGAGCGTGATGCTGGCGAGGAAATACGCGGCGGCGGGGTTGCCGGCGTCGGCGGCCTTCCTCATCCAACTCTCCGCGGCAAGTTCGTCGCCCGTTGTTGCGAGAATGATGTTGATGGCGGGGAAGAAGTTGATCTCATTGTTTTTCGTGATTTCCTCGAGCACTGAGACGAACTGCTTGTATTGCTCGGGGTGGGCGTCGGGCGATGGATCACAGGTGCCGAAGGGCGGAAAGGCTTGTTGCGCCTTGAGAGCATGTTGTTTGGCTTTCTCAGGGGTGGCGACGCCGACAATGGGCTTCGCGGCGGGGAGCCCGGCCGTGGCGGGTGCCGCTTTCCCCGATTCGGGCACAATCAGCTTGTCCGCTTGGTCAGACGGTGAGGCTTCGGCCGTCGCGGCCTGCGGCGACGGGGCAGACGAGGCTGCGGCGGCTTCGGTCAGGGCGACAAGCGAGCTCGCCAGCAGGGCGGTGATACTCAAGGTGCGGGAGTGGATCGGTGCGATCATGGTCGGATAACGCGTGCAGTATACACAGCGCCGCTGCCGCTGGCAAGGATTATTAGCGGCAACACCCCGCACGCGGCGAAATTGACACGCAGGGGCTTTTTTGAGCACCGACGGAAGCGGAAAGCCGCGTTTTGATCAAAAGTGCGTGACATTTCGCCGCTTTGTGCTTTAATGGTGCGTATGCAATATACGACCTACACGCTCTATCCCATCGGTGCTCTCAGCGCTCGCTCCGCCGCTCAGCCTCGCGAGGGTGTCCTGCTTCGCGGCGACAACGGCGGCTATGCATGCCTGCAGTGCTGGCCCGAGCTCGGCGACAGCCCCTTGGAGTACGAGCTGGATGCCCTCCGCGACGGATCTCCCTTGCGTCTCGGCGCCCGTGCCCTTCAATGCATTGAGCTCGACGGTGAGGCGCGCAGCCGCGGGGTGAGTCTCTTTGACGGGCTGACGGTGCCCAAGAGCCATGCGACACTGACGGTGAGCGCAACGCCTTCGCAGGTTTACAATCTGCATCAGCGCGGCTTCCGCGTGGGCAAAATCAAGGTCATTCCGAAGCTCGACGCAACGGTCGAGCGCTTGGTGAATCTCGCGTCGATGGTGCCGGATTGGAAGTGGCGCATTGATTTCAACTGCACGCTCACGCCCGCCGAGGCGCTTCAGTTCTGGGAGATGCTGCCCGATGCCATGAAGCAGCGCATCGACTTTGTTGAAGACCCCTGCTACTACAGCGTTGAGTCTTGGCAGAGTCTGCAGGATGCGGGCATGCCGCTGGGTTACGACTTGCCCGTTCCCGGCGAGGTGCGCATCCCGCGCTGCACCAGCAAGCCCATGATGCGCCTGGTCAAGCCGGCGCGCCACCACAGCACGAGCGGCCTGCCCGTGTTTACGTCGAACATGGATCACCCCCTCGGGCAGTGCTGGGCGGCGTACAATGCCGCGAAATTCTACACCGGCAAGCCCGAGGCCGAAGTGCCCCTTTGCGGTTTGGTGACGCACCACGTCTATCGCCCCAATGCGTTCTCGGAGCGCATGGGCATGGACATTACGCCGAACTTCCCGCTGCCCGGCGGTACGGGGCTCGGCTTTGATGATCTGCTGGAGGCTCTGCCTTGGAAGACGCTGTGAGTGCAAGGGCAGGGGCGGCGCCGACGGCGCCCTCCTTTCCTCGCTGCTCCGAAGACCCTTACTGACAAAAAGCCCCGCGCGACTGCGAGTCGCGCGGGGCTTTTGCCTGCCCGCTGCCCCGCAGCCCTGTCGGCAGCGGGGTGGCGTTGAGCCCGGCTTCGGGCGGCAAGCCTGCGTCAGACGCTTTCTTCCCCTTCGATGAGGGTGAGAATCTGGAAGGGGCGCAGGCGGAAGACGCGTATGCTGTGCCGAGCGGCGAGAGTTTCGGAATCGGCACCACCGAAGGCGGACGGCGAGGGACTCTCGGGCTCGACGGCGTAGGCCTCGGGCTGCTCGGGGCGGATATCCTCCAGCAGGTTGGCCGTCTCGAGCCCCGGGGCGTTCAGCGGCCCCAACAGCACGCATTCGCTCTCGCACCCGCAGCTTTCGACGAGGCGCAACACGCGCTTCTCCGAGAGCTCGGCCCGCTTGAGCACCTCGAGCTTCACCGTGCTGCCCGGCAGCAGACGGTAGGGGGCGGGGTGCTCGCTCAGACAGGCCGCGCCCGGCAGCACGACGGGAGCGCGGTTCAGCCCGTCCGCGGCGTCACTCACCAGCGTGTTATCCGTCGGGGTGCCGCTGTGGGGCAGCAGGCTGTAGGTGAAGCGGTGCAGCCCCTCTTCGTGGCGATAGTCGGGGTAGAGCGCCGAGCGCAGCAGCGTGAGCTCCAGCGCGTCGCGGCGCAGTTTGGAGCCGTACTTGCAGTCGTTGAGCAGGGCGAGGCCGTAGCCCCTCTCGCTCAGGTCGATGTAGCGCTGGCAGGGAACCTCGAACTTGGCCATATCCCAGCTCGTGTTGTTGTGCAGCGGGCGCTCAACGTGGCCGTACTGGATTTCGTAACAGCCGCGCGGGTTGGGCAGCGAGACGGGGAACTCGACGCGCAGGACGCGGCGCTGTTCGTGCCAGTCGACCTCCGTCTCAAAGTCGAGGCGCTTCGAGTTGCTCGGCAGAACGAGCTTCTGGCGGATGGTCGACGCCCCGATGTGCGCCGTCACCGGCAGCAGGCAGCCGGCCTCCGTCTCCAGCAGCTCGCCGACCTCGACGGCGTGCGGGCGGCGGGGCTTGCCTTCGCTGCGGTACCACTGGTCGATGTCCCAGCCCTCGTAGTTGTTCGGGCGATCGACGTAGAGCAGCAGGTCATTGCCCCCCTGTTTGAAGCGCAGCGTCTGCCCGGTCTCAAAGTCGCGCAGGCAGAGCAGGCGTGCCGTGTCCGGC
This sequence comes from Candidatus Parakkermansia intestinigallinarum, assembly GCF_944389695.1. Taxonomy (NCBI): domain Bacteria; kingdom Pseudomonadati; phylum Verrucomicrobiota; class Verrucomicrobiia; order Verrucomicrobiales; family Akkermansiaceae; genus Candidatus Parakkermansia; species Candidatus Parakkermansia intestinigallinarum. Next base: position 39,228 of record NZ_CALXNG010000008.1, on the reverse strand, counting down.
GACAGACCGTAGGCCACGCGCTCGTTGGCCATCCAAAGCAGTCCGGGGAACTCTTCGGCCAGAGCTTCTCGCTGCGCCGTTGCGCATGCGCCTCCGCACGCGCCGCACGCGCCGGGAGACTCCGCCTCGGGCACGGCCTCCTCCGCCGCTCCCGTCTGCTCGTGCAGCGTTAAGCTGCCCTGCGCGGGAATACTCACCAGAGCACGGCAGCTGCCGTCCGGCTCCTTGAGCAGGGGGACGGTCGCGCCGGAGGCGTCGGTATAGCGCTGCCCGCGGCAGCTCTCGGGCAGGCGCACCAGCCCCTGCCACGCAGAAGGCAGGGTATTGATGAGCGTCAGCGCACCCGCCTCCTCGCGGCAGAGTTCGCGAGCCAGCGCCTGCGTCAGTTCGGCGCAGGCGCGCAGCGCTTCGCCATGCTCGCGCTCGGTGACGCGGTAGGTCTCTTCGATGGAGGAGCCCGGGATGATGTCGTGGAACTGGTTGAGCAGCAGAACACGCCAGAGACGCTCCAGCTCGGATCTCGGGTAGCGATCCGGCGGCAGGCAGGCGGCGATCCATTCGAGCTGCACGAGGGCCTGCTCCAGCAGGCGGTTGTTGCGCTTCGTGCGAGCCTGATTCGTCAGCGTCCCGCGGTGCATCTCGAGGTAGAGTTCACCGTCCCAGATCGGCAGGCGGTCGCGGTAGGATTCCAGCTTGCGGAAAAAGTCGCGGGCGGAGCCGAAGTGCGACTTGGGGCAGCCCTCGAGGTTGCGCACGCGGAGCTCGCGTTCGAGGTGACCTTCGGCGGGGCCGCCGCCGCCGTCACCCAGCCCGATGAGCGAGGCGAAAATCGGTGCGACGTCGGCCTGGGCATAATTGTCCTGTCCGTGTGTGCGGCGCTTCGGATCAGCCTCGGAGGAGTACGTGTCCTCCGGCGGAAAATGCGTCAGCACGCTGCTGCCGTCGATTCCCTTCCAAATGAAGCTGTGATGCGGGAACTTGTTGTATTGGCTCCACGAGAGCTTCTGCGTCAGGAAGCAGGTGCAGCCGCTCAGGCGGATGATTTGGGGCAGGGCGGCTGAATAGCCGAAGACATCCGGCAGCCAAAGCTGGTCGGTTCTCCTGCCGAAGTGCTTGAGGTAGAAGCCCTGTCCGTGCAGAAACTGCCGCACCATCGACTCGCCCGAGATGATGTTGCAGTCCGCCTCCACCCACATGCCGCCCTGAAGCTCCCAGCTGCCGTCGGCCACGGCCTGCTTCACCCGCTCAAAGAGCTCCGGCGACCTCTGCCGCACAAACTCGTAGAGCTGCGGCTGCGAGGCGCCGAACACGTAGCCCGGGTAGCGGCGAATCATCTCCAGCTGGCTGGCGAACGTGCGCACCGCTTTGCGGGCGCCTTCGTGCACCGTCCAGAGCCAAGCCACATCGAGGTGCGCGTGCCCGACGGTGAAAACCTGCAGCGCCGACGAGACGGCGGGGCGCTTGAGCTCGGGAGCCAGCACGCGGCGAGCTGCCGCTGCATTGGCCGGATCATCGCCGTAGGCATCGGCGGCGGCGTTGAGTGCCGTGAGAAGCTGCCGCCGGCGGTACGAGCCCTCGGGCTGGCAGCGGCAGAGCTGGTACAGAACCTCGTAATCGTAATAGAGCAGCCAAGCGTCGCGGTTGAGGATGCCGAGGCGCATGAACTTTGCCGTCGCCTCAAAATCGCCGCCGATACCCTTGTCCGTGCGGTGCGGATCCGTCGTCAGATTCACGCCGAAGAGGGAACTGCCGGTGCACTCCGCGAAAAATTCGAGGCGGCGGCCCTCGCGGCGCATCCACTCCTGCGGGAAGAAGAGATCCTTCTGGTAGGTCTCATTGAAAACCGAACATCCCGTCACGGCATACCACGGCCGGAGGCGGTCGTCGTAGATGAGGCATTCACCGCTGAGGTTAAGGGCAAAGACGAGGTCTTCGTGCTCCCAGCCTTCCGGAATGACGACGGAGGCTCGCAGCCAAGCATTCTCCCACGGCCCGCCCCAGCGCTCTCCTTCACGCAGGGGGCGAAACTCCTCGCTCCGAGCATCTTCAGGTCGCAGATCCCGAGATCCGACGTTGACAAACTCAACTTCCAGCGGCACGCAGGTGCGAAACCGATCTTTCAGGACGCGCTCGAGAAAGAGCTCGCAGCGGCGCAATCGCAGTGAAAATTCTTCCTTAAACATAAATCATCCTCAAATTATCATGCGGCGCCGGGCCCCGCAAGTCAAATGTGAGGTTGACAGAACGGGAGAGCGTCGTTATGCTATTTGCATGATGCAAGCAGTCGATCTGTCCGGAACCTGGAAGCTGAGAGGCGGTGGCGTTGAAATCCCGGTGCGTGTGCCGGGCGATCAATACAGTGCACTGGTTGAAGCCGGAGTGATTCCGGATCCCTACATCGGGCTCAACGAACAGACCGTCCAAGTCTGGCGCGAGTACGACTGGAGCTTCTCGCGCGACTTTGAGCTGCCCGACGAGCTGCTCGACTGCACCGAGGTCTTTCTGAGGATGGACCGCATCGACACGGTCGCCGCCATCGTGCTCAACGGCGAACTGATCGCTCGGTGCAGCAACATGTTTCGCTCGCAGTGCCTGCCCGTGCGCTCGCACCTGCACGCCGGACTCAACCGCTTGGAAGTGACCTTCTCCCCCGCCCATCGCGAAGCCGCCGCCCGCGCCGAGGCCGCCGCCCGCGAGCTCGGTATGGATCTTGCCGCGCCGGTGTCGGACAACAACCGCCTGCCCAACATGAACATGCTGCGCAAGGTGCAGTGCCACGCCGGTTGGGACTGGGGCCCCTGCCTGATGGTCTGCGGCCTCTGCGGACGCGTCGAGCTGCAGGGCGTCCGCGCCGCCCGCCTCGTGAGCGCCTGCACCGAGAGCCATCCGGAAGATTCGAGCGATCTCACCGCCCCTTGGCGCATCAACCTCCACGTCCGCCTCGAACGCGTCGGCCGCGAGCCGCAGCCCCTCTGCCTCTGTGCCGAGCTCGTCGGCGAAGAGAGCGTGTCGGTCGACCTGGCCGCCGGGAGCAGCGAGGCGGATCTGGTTTTGCACGTCGCCAAGCCGAAGCTCTGGTATCCGGCGGGGCAGGGCGAGCAAGCCCTCTATGAGCTCCGTGTTCGCCTCTATCCGGTTGCATCCGCCGACCTCCCCTCGTATTTGTCCGGCGGCGGGAGCTGCGATGATGAGCTGCAGCGCAGCTTGGGCCTTCGCAAACTCGAGGTCATTCGGTGCAAGGACGACATCGGCGAAAGTTTCGCCGTGTCCGTCAACGACCGCAAGATCTTCTGCAAAGGAGCCAACTGGATTCCGTGCGACGCCCTGCCGGAGCGGCAGAAACCCGAGGTGTACGAACGCCTGCTGCGCGATGCCCGAGCCGCCAACATGAACATGCTGCGCGTCTGGGGCGGCGGGCAGTGGGAGCAGGACTGCTTCTACGAGCTCTGCGACCGCCTCGGCCTTCTCCTCTGGCACGACTGCATGTTTGCCTGCATGCACTACCCCGTCACCGAGAGCTTTCTGGCGGACATCAGCGCCGAGATTCGCGAGCAGATTCTGCGCCTGCGCGACCACCCCTGCATCGCCCTCTGGTGCGGCGACAACGAGTGCGCCGGCTCCTGCGCCGGAGGAGAAGTGCCGGCCGAAGAAGCAAAAATGCAAAACTACCTGCGCTTCAACGCCTGCGTGGGCGAGGCCGTGCGCTCGGCAGACCCCACCCGCCTCTTCTGGCCCAGCTCGCCCTGCAACGGCGAGGGCAGCCTCGTCGGCTCCTGGCATGACGACACCACGGGCGACATGCACTACTGGGCCGTCTGGCACGGCAGCAAACCCTTTGAATCGTACCTCGACGTGCGTCCGCGCTTCTGCAGCGAGTTCGGATTCCAGTCCTTCCCCTCGCTCTGCACCGTCAACCGCTACACCGAAGGGCGGGAGCACGACGTCGAGGCGCCCGTCATGACGCTGCACCAGAAACAGACCGGGGGCAACAAGCGCATCACGCGCATGTTTGAGCACTACTTTCACCACCCGCGCAGCTTCGAGGACTTCCTCTACCTCAGCCAAGTGCAGCAGGCCTTGGCCATTCGCACGGCCGTCGAGTACTGGCGCCACAGCAAGCCCGTCTGCATGGGCACACTCTACTGGCAGCTCAACGACAACTGGCCCGTGGCCTCGTGGTCATCCGTTGACTACTACGGGCAGTGGAAACAGCTCCACTATCACGCCGCGCGCTTTTACGCCCCCGTTGCCGTCGCGGCGCGCAAGATCGGCGATGAAGTCGCCCTGAGCGTCGTCAGCGACCTCCCCGTGCCCTGCCGGGGCAATCTGCGCGTGCGCTGGATGACCTTCGAGGGCGGCGTGCTTTCTCGCTGGCTCTTCGTGGTGAAACTCGCCGCGAACGCCCCGGCCGAAGTCGTCGGACGCGTCGCCGTGGGGCACCTGAACCCCGAGAGCGGCTTCCTCGTCATCGAGCTTGACGTCGACGACTGGCAGGGCCGCCACCACGCGCAGCGCAGCACCTGCCTGCTGCGGGCGCCTCGGAACTGCCGCTTGGCGCAGGCTGAGGTGAAACTCAGTGTCGAGGGCGATGACGTGGTGCTGAGCACGGACAAGCCCGTATTCTACCTCACGGTCGAAGCCCCCGATCGCCCCCTGCTGCTCAGCGACAACTCAGTCACCCTGCTGCCTTATGAGCAACTGCGCTTGCGCATCCTGCGCGGCGGCCCGCTCACCGCGGATCAGCTCCGTTGCCGCCACCTGAGACAGACCTATCGCTGATGCCGCTCGCCGGGTTCGACACGCCCCCGCGGGCGGAAGCCTCGCCCTCCGGCCTGCTCGCCGCCGCCTCGTCGGCAGCGTCCGTCTCCCCCAAGGAGAGCGTCAAACTCGCCGTCCGCAGCGCTTCCCCTCCGATTCCTCAAGCGCAAACGCCCCCCAAGCTCTTTTCGTCCACACGCTCTTTTCATCCCCAAGCTCTTCTCGTCCACACGCTCTTTTCGTCCACACGCTCTCTGCCCCATGTCCCTGCTCGATTGGATCCTGCTAGCCGTACCCATGATCGTCGTCATCGTTTGCGCCCTGCGCGCGCAGCGATACCAACGCGGCGTCGCCGACTTCCTGAGTGCCGGACGCGTCGGCGGGCGCTACGTCATGTCCGTCGCCTCGGAAATGGCCGGCATGGGGCTCATCACCGTCGTTGCCGCCACCGAAGCCTACTACCGCTCCGGCATGAGCTACGCCTTCTGGGAGATGCTCTACCTGCCCGTCGGCTTCGTGCTCGGCCTCACCGGCTTCTGCACCTACCGCTTCCGCGAGACCCGCGCCATGACCATGGGGCAGTTCTTCGAGATGCGCTTCAGCCGCTCCTTCCGCATCACCGCCGCCGTCATCCAGTCGCTCTCCGGCATCATCAACTACGCCATCTTCCCGGCCGTCGGAGCCCGCTTCCTCATCTACTACCTCGACCTGCCCACGCAGATCGAACTGGCGGGCTGGCTGTTGCCCTCCTTCCAGCTCGTCATGGCCGCCTTCCTCAGCCTGGCTCTGCTCATCGTCCTGCTGGGCGGGCAGGTGACCGTGCTGGTCACCGACTGCGTGCAGGGGCTCTTCAGCTACCCGATGTATCTGCTGATTCTCGGCTTCATCCTCTGGAAGTTCGACTGGAGCGGGCAAGTCATGCCCGTGCTCGGAGCCGAGGATCCCGGCCGCAGCCTGCTCAACCCCTTTGAAATCGAAAACCTGCGCGACTTCAACGCCTTCTACGTCTTCGTCGGCATCACGGGCATGTTCCTCGGCCGCCTCTCCTGGGGCGGCACCCAAGGCTTCAACAGCTCGGCCCGCAGCGCCCATGAAGCACGCATGGGCAACCTGCTGGGCACTTGGCGCGCGCAATTTTACAAGTGGATGAGCGTCATCCTCGCCGTGGCCGCCATCGTCTACCTCAACAGCCGCGACTACGCCGACGAAGCTCGGGAAGTCCGGGCAGAACTCGCCAACCGCGTCGCGGAAGACGTCGCGCCCGACCACGCAGCCCACCTGCGCGAACAATTTGCCGCCATCGAGCCCCGCAGCACCTTCTCGCCTCGGTACGACAACCACGACGCTTGGCGAGCCGAGAACGAAGACCCCTTCCTGCGAACCGCCAAACAGACCCTCTCCGTCCCCGTCGCCGGCTCGGACGGCTCAACCAACGACGCCCTCCTCACCGACGAAGGCCGCAGCTTCAGCACCATCTACAGCCAGATGACCGTCTCCGTCGCCCTCAAGCACATGCTGCCCACCGGGCTCATCGGCATCTTCTGCGCCCTGATGATTTTCCTGCTCGTCTCGACAGACACCTCCTACCTGCACTCCTGGGGCAGCATCCTCGTGCAGGACTTCGTGCTGCCGCTCTGCCGAAAACCGCTCACCCCCAAGCAGCAGCTGCGTGCCCTGCGACTCGCCATCGCCGGCGTAGCCGCCTTCGCCTTCATCTTCAGCAGCACCTTCGCCCAAATCGACTTCATCCTCATGTTCTTCGCCATCACCGGCGCCTTCTGGGCCGGAGCCGGCGCCGTCATCACCCTCGGGCTCTACTGGAGCCGCGGCACCACGCAGGGCGCCTTCGCCGCCCTCATCGCCGGAGCCCTCATCGCCCTCTCGGGCTTCGCGGCCCAGAAATGCTGGCCGGAAATCTACGGCCTGCTGGCCGAGCACGGGCTAGTCGAGAGCGTCGGAGCCTTCCTCGATGCCGTCACCTCGTGGTGTTCGCCCTACATCGTCTGGAAGATGAACCCCGAAAAATTCCCCATCAACTCGCAGGAGATACTCTTTATCACCAACGCCGTCTCCCTGCTCGTCTTCATCCTCGTCTCGCTGAAAACCTGCCGCCGCCCCTTCAACATGGATCGCCTGCTGCACCGAGGCGCTTGGCGCACGGAAGGCGAAGAAACGAGCCGCCCCGCCCCGATTCGCCGCTTCGGCAGCTACCTGCGCGAACATGTACTGGGCATCAACGACGACTACAGCAAGGGAGACCGCATCATTGCCTGGGCGGCCTTCCTCTGGTCCTTCGGCTACGTCTTCCTCCTCTGCTTCTGCGCCGTCGTCATCTGGAACATCATCGCGCCGTGGCCGGAAAGCTGGTGGGGGCACTACTTCTACATCACCATCTTCATCGGCACCGCCGCCCTCGGACTCGTCTTCTCCGTCTGGTTCACCTGGGGCGGCATCCGCGACCTTCGCGCTCTCTTCCGCGACCTTCGCAACCGCCCCGACCGCTCGGAGCTCGACAACGGAAGCGTCATCGGCAACGTCTCAGCCGCCGACAGCCGCCGCTTCTCTCAAATTGAGCAGCCGAGCGAGAGCCCCGACAAAGACTGAACCGCCGCGCCCCCCCACTGTCACAGGCTCCCCTTGTCAGCTCTTCCCCGCTGTGCTATACTCAGTCCCGGCGCGACGGTATTCCGCCTGACGCGCTCCGCGAAACGCCTTGAAGCCGCCGTATGAATCGAGCCTCTGACAGCAGCAAAACCCTCGTTCTTCCGGAACTCATCGTCGGAAGCCTCGTTCTGTTGACACTCCTCATTGAGCTCTGCTTCGTACCCCTCGACGTCGAGAGCATCAAAGCCCACGCCTTCATCAACCCGCTGCACCTCCTGCTGGCCCTTCTGGTCTGGGTGCAGTGCGGCATGCTCACCGTGCAGCTGGTGCAGACCCTTCTGCAACACGACCGCCCCGCGCGCTCCACGCTTCTGCAATTCGGCCTCAGCGCCCTCTGCAGCGTGACCATGGCCGGCACCGTCTTCATGCTCATACCGCCGGGGTTCTGCTGGCTGAGCCTCGGACTGAGCCTCGTCAGCGGTTTCATGTCGGCCTTCGGGCTCTCCGCCCTGATCGGCGACCGCCTCATGCGGCCGAGCACGGCTCGGCGCAGCTCCGGCTCGTCGGTCTTAATCTACTTCTGCTTCATGATAGGGCTGGTGCTCATCAGCGCCCTCATCCTCATTTCCCCCGGGGCCTGCTCCGCCCCCGTCAGCTTCATCGACGCCTGCTTCATGTGTGCCTCGGCGGCCTCGAACACCGGCCTGACAACCGTCAACGTGGCCGACAACTTCACATGGCTGGGTCGCACCGTTCTGCTTATCGACTTTGAGATCGGCGCCATGGGCATCATGACCTTTACCTACTTTGTGCTGCTGATGGTCGGCCGCCGACTAGCCACGCGTGACAGCATGACCGTCTCGTCAATCCTCGACCACGATGAAGTGAGCACGGTACCGGCTCTCATTCGCACCGTTATCTGCGTAACCCTGCTTATCGAACTCATTGGTGCTGTCGGTCTCTATTTTAGCTGGCTGGGCAATCCCGTTGTCCCACAAGACACGGCGCGCCTTATCGGATTTGCCATTTTTCACTCAGTTTCAGCCTTCTGTAACTCCGGACTCACACTCTTCCCGGACAATATGGCCACGAGTGGCATGGCTGAAGCTTATGTTTCGCAGGGAGTCCTTATGCTCATGGCCTTCAGTGGCATGCTGGGCTTCGGCGTCTACCTTGAATGTCTCACGAGAATGAAGCGGCGTATGAGCCATCGCCGCAACCCACTGAGGTGGAGCACACATGCATGGCTTGTCACGCGCGTCACCCTCATCATTACCTTGGTCGGAACCATCATATTAGCGCTGTTGGGCATTTTTGAGCCAAACAGCCAAAACCAAGGAATAGCCGAGACCTGCTGGGATGCGTTATGGAATAACGTTGGTCGCTGCTGCGGCACTGACCGCAGTAACTTAGAAGACTACGGCCCCGTCTACAAAATCACGCTTGTCGTTCTGATGTTCATCGGAGGTAATCCCGCCGGTACCGGCGGCGGCGTCTATGCACCTGTTTTTGCCATTTGCGTCATGGAGGTGTGCCGCGTGCTGCGCGGCGAGCGAGACCTCACCCTCTACAGCCGTTGCATAGCTCGAGCTACAGTTGACAAAGCCGTGGTGACCATAGTCTTGGGCTTCATGTGGGTCACCGGCAGCACCATGATTATCATGCTGCTAGAGCCCCAATTTGCCGCCGCGCCTAACGGATTCCTCGATACGACCTTCCTCGTCACAAGCGCCTTCGGCACTTCCGGCTACTCGTATTTCGACATATCCGATTTCTCAACCGTTTCCAAACTCTTCCTCTCTGTCACCATGATATTCGGGCGCCTCGGCATGTTCACCACCATGCTGCTCTTCATCAAACCGAGAGACCCTTCGCCCATTCGATACCCTGAGACCAAACTCCCCCTGACCTGATTATGAAATTCGTCATCATCGGATGCGGGCAATTCGGCCGCATCCTCGCCATCAACCTCGCCCGCCGCGGGTACGAAGTCACCGTGCTCGACGAGTCTTCCGCTGTTATCTCCGAGATTCAGGATGAAGTAACCTGCGCCCTCATCGGCGACGCCGCCGATCGCCGCGTGCTGGAGCGCATGGAGCTCGTCGGCAGCGACATCTACGTCATCGTCGCCGTCGGCGAGGACTATGCACGCGACATCCTGATAGCCGCACAGCTCAAAGAAATCGGCGTGCGGCACCTTTACGTGCGCTACATCAACGAACTGCAGGGCAAGATCCTCGAGCAGATCGGCATCAAAGACCTCTTCCGAGTCGAGCGAGTTGCCGCCGAGCAAATGGCCTCCTCCTTCATCCATGAAGGACTTATCCAGCTGCACAAAATCGACGCCAATCACGACCTCGGCTACGTACGACTGCCCGATTCGTGGATCGGGCGCCGCCTCTGCGATGTGGAACTGCGCAGCAAGTTTCACCTCAACCTCGTCACCATCCGGCGCGGGGAAGCCCCGAGCGGCGACGACAGCGAAGACGTGCTAGATCCGTCTGAGCAGCCCGTCATCGGCACACCCGAACCTAACCTCGTCTTCGTGAAGGGTGACGTTCTCGTTCTCTTCGGCAAAGAGAGCGACCTCAAAAACTTCGCCGACTACTACCGCCCCTGAACCCCGCACCCTGACGCCTTCACCCTGACGCCTTCACCCTGACACCCTGAGCCCCGCCGCTCCACCCGCATTCTCCTGCATTCACCTGTACCCCACCTGCAAGATTCTCCTGCAAGCCATTCCGCATCAGCCACCGCATCCATGAGCACACCCCGCGTTCAAATCCCCTCCCAAAGCTACGACGGCTATATCTTCGACCTCGACGGCACCTTGGTAGACAGCATGGCGACCCACTACCGCGCCTGGCGCCAAGCCCTGCAAGAGAACGGAGCCCCGCACGAAGCCTTCCTGTGGGATGAGTTCATAGCCCACGGCGGCATGGCCGCCCCCGACATCGTCGAAGACCTCAACCGCAAATACGGCCTGCACATGGACGCCGAGCGCACCGCGACCCGCAAACGCGCCTGCTACGACCATCTGCTGGAAACGCAGAAACTGCCCGTCATCGACGAAACCGTCGCCCTCGTGCGGCGCCTGCAAGCCGCCGGCATACCCCATGCCATTGGCACGGGAAGCGTGCGTCACGGCGCTTTGGCGACCCTTCGCTCCGCCGGCATCGACGATCTCTTTGACATCATCGTCACGCCCGACGACGTGCCGCCGGGACACGGCAAACCGATGCCCGACATCTTTTTGCTGTGTGCCGAACGCATGGGGGTAGACCCCACCCGCTGCGTTGTCTTTGAGGATGCGGATCCCGGCATCCGCGCCGCCGCAGCCGGGGGCATGGACCACGTGCGCGTCGGCCCCGCCGCCCGCGTTGATGAGTGACCCCCTCCGTGAGCAGAGACCGCCAGCCTGCTGCATCCGCCGCGCCTCCCCGCAGCGCGAGCTTGCGCCTGCGCCTCCTGCGCGCCTGTGCCGCATGGCGCGAACACTTCGGCCCCCTGAGCACCGAACAGCTGCTCGGACTGCTCATCGCCGACTTCAAACACAAGCGCAGCGACATCACCCCCGCCGCCGCCCGCACACTGGGCAGCGAAGCCGAAGCCCTCAGCGGTTTGACGACGGACGAGCTTGATGACGCTCTGCGACCTCTGCCCGCAGCCTGCGGCTTTGTGCGCGAAGATCGACTTGAAGCGCTGGCCCTTAGTCTTCAACATCTGAGGGAAGGCCAGCGCCGCGAATGCCTGCGCCGTTTCGATCGCCTCCACAAAATCGCCGGTGATGATCTGATTGCCGCTACGCAACTCTTCACCCCCCGCTGCATCGCCGACTTCCTCATCCAAAACAGCCTCGGCACGCTCTGGCTGCACATGCACCCGCAATCACCCCTGCGGCAGCACCTGCCCTTTTACCGCGAACCCCCGGAGGACGAACCCCCCACGGACTGCCGTGAGCCCGAGGACATCACTCTGCTGGATCCCGCCTGTGGCAGCGGTCTGTTGCTCTTAGCCGCCGTTGAGATCTTTGAACGCATCTACCGCGACGAAGGTCGTCCCTCCCGGGCGATTCCCGAACTCATCCTGCGGCACAACCTGCGCGGCATCGACATCGACCCCACGGCCCTGCGCCTCACCTCCCTCCTCCTGCACCTGCACCTCGGCATCGCCCCCGAGGAGCCGGGGCGGGTAGCCGACGGCCTCCGTCTCGCCGCGGACCCCGTCGGCGGCGCCCTCGCCGGAGCCGACTTGCCCGAAGCCCGCCTCATCGTCGCCAACCCGCCCTACCTCGGCCACCGCAAAATGGATCGCGCCCAAGCGGACTGGATCTCGCGAAACTACCCCCGGGCATCCGACAACCTGGCCGCCGCCTTCTTGTACGCCGCCCTCGACCGCGCCCGCGACGGCATCGCCTTCATCATGCCGAAGAACTGGCTGGCCCTCAGCCGCTATGCCGACCTGCGCCGCCATTTCCTGAGCCGCGCCTCCTTCCGTCAACTGCTGGAATTGGGCGCCGGCGCCTTCCCCGACCTGACGGGTGAAGTCGTCCTCAGCTGCGCCTTCACCGCGAGAATAGGGGCAGGGGGGCAGCGAGCCGAATACGCCGCCGTCGACAATCCCGAGACCCTGCACGGAGACTACCGATCCTTTGCCCCGGCTGACGGCAGCCGACTGCCCGGCAGCATCATCTGCCCCGAGCTGCGCCCCGCCGAGCTCCGCTTCCTGCTCAGCAGCCCGAAACTCGGCAGCCGCTGCCGCCTCTGCCAAGGGCTTGCCACGGGAGACAACGCCCGCTTCGTGCGATGCTGGTGGCAGGTGGATCACGTCCGGCGCGGGTGCCGCAGCGCCGAAGAAGCCGAGCGCAGCGGCGCCCGCTGGTTCCCCTACAACAAAGGCGGCGAAAGCACGCGCTGGCATGGCCGCCTCATCTACGTCGTCGATTGGCAACACGGCGGAGAAGCCATCCGCCATCTGCGCGACGCCCGCGGCCGCCTGCGCTCGCGCCCCCAAAACCTCGCCCACTACTTCCGCCCCTCCGTCTCTTGGAACAAAATCATGCGCAGCGGCATGAGCGCCCGCGCCTACGAAGCCGGCTTCATCTTCGACATGGCCGGCCCCAGCCTCTTCTGCGAGAGCGAAGACGAGCGCCTCGGCCTTCTGGCCTGGCTCAACTCACGCTCCGCCGCCCGCCTCCTGCGCCTCCTCAGCCCCACCATCAACACCGAGGTCGGCCAACTCGCGCAAATGCCCGCCCCCGAAGGCGCCGCCGTCGCCGCCCCGCTGGCGCGCCGTCTCGTATCCCTGACCCGCGAGCTCTGGCAGGACGACGAGCGCTCGATGGAGTTCACCGAGCCGGCCCTGCTGCGCCGCGCCGCAGCGATGCCCGGCGCCACCCCCGTCGACGCCCTTGCGGCAGCCGCCGACGAGCGCCTGAAGCGCCTGCGACTCATCGCGCGACTCGAAGCGCAGAACGACGCCCTCTGGGCTCGACTCTCCGGCGTCTACGCCCCGGAGCCGGATGGCAGCAGCGACCCGTCGGGAGGCCCGGCCTCGCCATACACCGTGCCCCCGGCGAGCGAGATCCGAGCCGAGCTGTTGCACGAAGCCCTCAGCTACCTCATTGCCTGTAGCCTCGGTCGCTACGGGGAAGCGCGGGCGGCGGAAGACCTGCTGACGGAGCTCTTCGGCACGAGCGGCGCCGAGCGCTTTTCCGCCCTGACCCAAAGCGAGCTCGGACTCAGCCCCGCCGCCTATGAGGAAAAGGAATTCCTGCGTCGCCACCGCCGCCTCTACGGCAAAGCGCCCCTCTACGGCGGAAAATGAGCTCTTTTTTTTCGAAAAAGTTCAGTTTAACCTTGACGTGACGAGCCTCGACGAGTATAATGACCCCGCTGCCACGCAAGGCAAGCCGAAAGGCGGGATAGCCAAGTGGCCTAAGGCAACGGTTTGCAAAACCGTCATTCGTGGGTTCAAATCCCACTCCCGCCTCTGAAAGCCGCAGTCCGTACGGACTGCGGCTTTCTGCGTATGTTGCCGCGGCTTGTGGCCCGCCGCCGCTCGAGCCGATAGTTGCAAGCCCCGGCGGACAGGGGCGGCCTGAAACGTTTTTCGCCGCAAGCAACATAAAAAGCGCCCCGGCGCTGCGTGAAGCAGGTCGGGGCGCTGAAAGAGTCAGCTGTGTGACGCGCGGCTTACTTGACGAGTTTGGCGTCGATGCGCATCGTCGATTTGCCGTCCTTCACGATGACGGCGCCGGTGATGGGGCCCACCTGCTCGGCAAAAGCCTGAAGAAGCGCGGCCGGCTTGCTGTATTTGTTGTAGAAGTCGAACGAGTACTCCTCTTCGTAGTCCTCTCCTTCGTCGAGGTCATCGTCGTCCTCTTCGTCGAACGTTGATCTGATCGCGTCCAAGCGTGCCTGCTCTTGGTCGGCAAGAGCCTGAGCGATGCGTGCGGCGGATGCGGGGTTGAAGCTGAAGACGCCGCCGGGGAAGTTGGCCGTGGCCGAGCTTGTCTCCATCATCTTGCCGCTGACTTCTTCGTTGGAGCCGAACACGAGCGCCGTATCATTGAGCATGATATTCGGAGCAAGGCCCTTGGGCATGGCAACGGGCAGCACCAAGCCATAGCAGTCAGAGCCGGCCGGGCCGGGCTTGGCCATGACGGGCAGCGTGTTGACCATTTCGGGATTGAGACCGAAGGCGCCCATGCCGTCGCCGACGGCCTTGAGCGTCATCTGCCATCCCTCTCGCAGTTTCGCGCGGTTCGTTACGCCGAGGCTGAGAGCCCCTTCAACGAAAACGTTCGGATTTTCGCGAAGAACGAAGGAGGCGTGACCACTGAGTCCATCGCCGATTGTCGCAAGTCCGCGGCCCGCTTCCATGATATGGGGACGCAGAACCTGATAGAAGGCGACACCCTGCTGAACCTGAGGCTCGTCCCCGCAGATGTCGGCAAGGGCGAAGGCCAGCGACTCCAGAGAATCATACACCTCCGCCACCGGGGGAAGAGCGGGATTGCTCGTCTTGGCCGATTCGACGTAGAGGGTTGTCGACGGATCCTGAGCCATGGCCACGTGCTTGAGGAGGGCGCTCTCAACGGTGACACCGCTGGCGTCGCCGGTGATTTCCATGTGGAAGTCCCCGTCCATCCACGCGGTCATCGTCATGGGCACGGTGCAGTTGAAATAGGGTTTGTACATGCCGACCATGAGGGCCGTCAGCTGATCAACGGGTTTGCTCAGGGCCGCTTCCTGCTCGGGCGTGATGTCGGCATACTTCGTGAAGAGAGTCAGCATGCTCTGAATCTGGCTCTCGAACATGGCGGCATAGGTCTTGCACCAGGACGACACCAGCTCGGGGGCGACGTAGGCGTAGCCCAGGACATTCTTGTCGATGCACTTGTCGGTATCGCTGAGCTTGTCGGTCGCCAGCACGGATTCGTCCGCCGAGGCCGGCACCTTGATGTCCGCGGCATCCTGAGCCAGAGCAATGACGAAGGCGTTCCCGCGCACGCCGCCCACGACGTTCAGCTTGCGGCCCTGATAGACGGCGCGAAGGGACTCGGGTATGTCTTGGCTTTTATCCGATGCGAAGGCCATATCACAATCCACGCATATACCCGTCAGCCCGGCAACCTGAACGGCGGAAATCCCCCGGCCCCCCTCTTCGGCGGCCTCCTTGCAGGCCTCCGTGAATTGCTCGTGGATTTGGCTGATTTCAGAAGGTGATGCCGTGATGACGAGGTAGCCGGGGGTGATCTTTTGACCGGCGGTTTCCTTGGCGACTTCGATCACCGCTTTCTCGATGGCGCTTCCGTAGGGATCGACATTGAGAGCCGCCGAGACGGCGAGGAGATACTTCATGGAGATTTCCATGCTGCCGGTCGTGGCGCCGAAGGCCACGCTGGCCGGTCCCTCGGTGCCCAGATCGCGGGCCCAGCCCGTGGTGACGTCGTTGACACCGGTGGAGAAGAAGAAGGTGACATCCTGAGGCATGAGGGCGAGCGCGGGCAAGGCTGCGGCTCGCTGAGCCACCGACGCCTTGGGTGCGGCAGGCGCCTGCACGGCGGCCATGGTGTCGACAAGAGGAGTTGCGGCACCTTGCTGCGCGTAAATCGGAGCGACGGTAGCCGCAAGGGCGATCAAAGATGAACTGAGTTTCATAACGTCGTTATTCTACCGAAAGGAGCGCCCATGTAAAGCGCAAAATCTGTCAGTTCGTCTCCGCGGGGGGCTGTTTCAACTTTGCCGACGGTAGTCGTGGGAATTTTTGTGGAGTCTTTGAAGGCGCCTGACGTGCCCTTAGCGCATTTTCAGGCACGGGTGTACCTCACCCGACAGCCCGCAAGCCTTGGACGGATGCGTTTGATCGCAGCGGCCACAGCGTTTGCGGTCAAGGGAGATGAGCCCGGGGCGGATACCTCATCCGCGGCGGGATTGCTCATCCGGATGGCTGCACTTTGGTCGTCAAGTGAGACGGAGGGGCGCTCTCGAAACAGATGTTTGAGCGCGAACTTTGCATCTCCTCTCATAAACGGGCATGTCATAATTATGGTGACTTTTCATTTGAAGCAACCATAAAAATGCCGTTGCGGCGTTTCTCTCCCGAGAGCTCCTTCGGTGCGTTTCCTTTTTGATGCAATACGGTTGAGCCCTTTCGGCGCAGCAGCGAGCGCGGGGCGCTGAGTCCCCAGAGGAACCCAGCCGGAAAGCACGTGCCCGCCGCCGAGAGTTTTCCGCCTTTTGTCGGTGGACAGAGGAGTCGGCTCTGGATGTCAAAGCCGCTCGAATGGAGGCCCCGCAGACGATGCCGCCCTTACTCTCCCGCCCCAGCATGACCCGCCGTTCGTCGCATGCCGCTGTATAAATCCGTAGGTGCGTAGCTTGACCCGCATGTCAAAAAGGCTGCGCGCCGATGCGGTCGCTGGTGGCGGTGATGTTCTCGATATTGAGCAGACCGTCTCAAAGGCTCCAAATCCGGCGCATGGTGCACAAGCTCTCCATGAATACCGCAAGACGCCGACACGACAGGGCTGACGTCTCCGTTATCTTCAGCGGCGCCGCCTTTTTTCGGGCCTTGGACGCCATTCAGCCATTGCCCGTTGTTTCTTTGTCGGAAATCGCGTGAGAACAGGGGCTCAGCGCGTATCCGAGGGGGCTCCGCGCACTTGCGGCGCGGAGCCCGGCAGGGGAGCTATTGCGCGTGCTTTCGGGAGGGTTCTTCTCCCTCGAGGTCGATGCCGGCTTTCCGGGCTTTGAGGCAGATTTCCAGCACGTTGTAACGTCGGCGAGCCTGCGACAGCAGCGCTTGAACGTCCTTTGAAATCTCCAAGTCTTCATAACAATAATCAGGGAAGAAGGGCAGGGCTCCCTGATCGAGCATGAACTTCACGAGAATGTCATCGTTGCCGATGACGGCGGCATAGAGCGGTGACATCTCGAAGGCGTGGTGTGCCCAGTAGGTGTCGTTGATTTCATCGGGGTACATTTCGACCCTCTTGATGAGTTCTTGACGGGCTTCGGCCACGCGCTCCGCGCGCTCTTGGACGGAGCTGCCCGCATGCGGTCTGCGAGCTTCGCGGATGGCTTCGACGTAAACGAAGCAGGCTTCGAGGACGTGGCCGCAGTAGCGTTCTTTGTCGAGTGGGGCGTAGAACGGCTCGTCGGGATTGCCGGGAAAGGCGCCTCCGTCAGCTCGGGCTGTGCCCGGCAGCAGGGTGAGGGCGGCGAGGCAGGTGAGTAGTGTTCTTTTCATGTGTGTGGCGTGGGTTGTTGGTGAGGGGGTGGAGAAAGGTGTTATTTTTGCTTCAGCATGGCTTTCTTCAGCAGTGAGATGCTCGTTTGGAGGCCGAAGGCCACCGAGCTGAACTCGTATGCGGAGGCGGAGGCTTCTTGCGCGGTTTGCAGCGGGGTGCGCCCGGCGGCGTCTCGGGCCTGCGGGTCTGCCCCCGCGTCCAGAAGGAGGTCGACGAGGGCGCTGAGGCCGGCGCCGGCTGCCTTGTGCAGCGGGGTGCTGCCGTCATGTTCTCGGGCGTTCACGTCGGCGCCAAGTTCAAGGAGCAGGCGGGCGATGGGGGCTCGCCTCTCGCTGATGGAGCGGTGCAGGGGGGTGCACCCGCGGTTGTCCGCGGCGTTGGCGTCGGCTCCCGCCGCGATGAGGCTGCGGACGGTGTCGGCGCGACCGTCATCGACGGCTGCATGCAGCGGGGTGGCGCCGTCTCGGTCTCGGGCGTTCGGGTCTGCTCCTCGTTCGGCGAGCCGCTGCACGGTGTCGCTCCGGCCCGCCGAGGCGGCGGCATGCAGCGGGCTGCGGCCTTGCGCGTCTTGAGCGCGGGGATCGGCGCCGAGGCTGATCAGGCAGAGTGCCGTGTCGCTGTGGCCTCGCTCCGCTGCCATGTGCAGCGGGGTGGCGCCGTCGTGGTCGCGGGCGTTCGGGTCTGCCCCTTTTTCGGCGAGCAGCTGGGCGCAGTCGCTGTGGCCGGCGCCGGCGGCGGCGTGCAGTGGGCTGCGGCCTTGGCGATCGCGGGCGGCGGTGTCGGCTCCGGCAGCGAGCAGCTGGCGGACGGCGTTGTCGTGGCCGCCGTGCGCGGCGAGGTGCAGGGGGGTGCGGGCTTCGGTGTCTGCGGCGTTGGCGTCGGCTCCGGCGTTGAGCAGCAGGCGGGCGGGGTCGCTGTGACCGCCGTCGGCGGCGCGGTGCAGCGGGCTGCGGCCGTTCGCGTCCTGCGCGCGGAGGTCGGCTCCGGCGGCGAGCAGTTGCCGCGCGCCGTCCGTGTCGGCCGCAAAGGCCGTCAGATGGAGAGGTGTGGCGTGGCGGGCGTTCCGGGCGTTCGGCGAGGCCCCGGCCTCGAGCAGCAGGCCGACGGCGTCGGCGTGGCCGTTCTGGGCGGCGAGGTGCAGGGGAGTATAGCCCTGAGCGTTGGAAGCGTTGACGGCTGCTGCCGCGGCGAGCAGCAGGCGGGCGGTGTCGCTGTGGCCTCCTTCGGCGGCTTTGTGCAGCGGGGTGTCGCCATAGGCGTTGGCTGCGTTGACGGCGGCGCCTTTCTCAAGGAGCAGGCGAGCTGTACTGCTGTGTCCGCGGCGGGCGGCGAGGTGCAGGGGGCTTCCCTGCATTCGGCTCGGGGCGTTGGCGTCTGCTCCGTGTTCGATGAGTGCAAGAGCGGTCGTGTCACAGCCGGCGTCGGCGGCGCTGTGCAGCGGGGTGAAGCCCTGTTTGTCTGCGGCGCTCACGTTGGCGCCCTTCTCAAGGAGGAGGATGAGGCTGTCTCGCTGCCCTCTTCGTGCGGCTTCGTGCAGCGGGGTGCAGCCCTGCGCGTTTCGGGCGTTGATGTCGGCACCTCGTTCCAGAAGCAGGATGGCTGTGCCTCGGTGTCCGTTGAGAGCGGCTTCGTGCAGTGGGGTTTCGAGGCTGTAGGCCGCTCGGATGTCGGCTTTGACGCCTTTGTCGAGAAAGATTCGCACGATGTCCGTGCGGCCTGCCGAGGCGGCGAGGTGCAGGGGGGTGCGGCCGTGTACGTCATAGGCGGCGTTGACCTCGGCACCTTTGTCGAGGAGCAGGCGCACGATGTCGCTGTGGCCTTCACTGACGGCAAGGTGGAGGATGGTGCCGACATTGCCGAGTCGGGCACGGGCGTCGGCGCCGGCCTCCAGCAGTTTGCTTACCGCCTCCGTGCGGCCTGCCTGCACGGCACTGGCGAGCGATTCGTTGTCGGCCGCAGCCTCGGTGCTTGGTGCGGGTGCCGGAGCTGCGTCGGCTCGGGCTGTGCCCGGCAGCAGCGCGAGGGCGGTGAGGGCAGTGAGGTATGTGGTTTTCATGAGGGTGGATTTGAGGGTGAGGGCAGTAGGAGGCCTGCGCCGAAAGCGGGCGTTTGCGGGTGCGCTGCGGCGGGCTTATATAGAAGGTACGTCAGCCGGTCGGGTATTCTTACGGCTTAGGCGTAAAAAAATCAGATTTAATGTTCGACGCGCCCGGCTCGCGCCGCTTTTTGCCCCAGTGGCGCGGCTGTGTTCGTTCCCGCTGTGCACGGGCGGGCGCAGCACGGAGCGCGGGGTGTGCTCGCCGCGTCGGCTCGGCTACGGGGGCGGCGGAGTGGAGGTCTCTGCTCTGGGGGGGCGGGCTTCGTCCAAGGAGTTGTTCGAGACGCCGCGCAGACGCACGAGGATGCCGTTGCGGAAGCGGCGGCGCTCTTTGATCCGGAAGGGGGGGGATGTTCATGGCTACGGCGGCCGGCGGGTGGCGGTGCCCTCCATGGCGGGGACTTTGGCACTATGGCAGACGCGCTTCGGACTGTCTTATGGCCATGAAGCGGGGATGCGGCGCGGTTGTTTGTTGGGCGTTGCCTTGGGTGATGATTCGGCGCTGCTGCGGGTAAAATCCTTGAGGGAAGCCGCCTCGCGTGCTATGCTGGAGGTGTCAGATGCAGCAGGAAAGGATAGTATGCGCTTGGTGACTTGGAATTGTGCGGGCAAGTTTCGCGAGAAGTTCGAGCTGGTTTCCCGGCTCGAGGCCGATTTGTACGTTATTCAGGAATGCGAGGATCCGCAGGTCTGTCGGCACGAGGCGTACCGGGAGTTCGCTTCTCACGGCCTGTGGACGGGTGAGAAGCCGTACAAGGGGCTCGGGATTTTTGCGCGAAACGGTACGTCGCTTTCGCGCTTGGATTGGGAGCCGTACTGCCTGCGCCACTTTTTGCCGGTTCGGGTGAATGATTCGTGGAATCTTTTGGGGGTCTGGGCGGCGAAACCCTACATTGAGGAGTATTATGTTTATCACTGCATTCACCGGGACAAGATGGATGAGCGAACCGTGGTGATCGGCGATTTTAACAGCAATCAACGCTGGGATACCAAGCACAACGCGCGTTCTCACTCGGCTGTGGTGCGGATGATGGCGGAGGCGGGGCTGGTTTCGGCCTGGCATGCTGCTCACGGCGAGGAGCAGGGGCGCGAGAGTGTGCCGACCTTTTATCTCTACCGCCGCGCGGATCGCCCGTATCATATTGACTACGCCTTTGTCGCGCCGCAGCGTCTTCTTTCGTGCGAGATTGTGCAGGATGAGTGTTTTGCCTGCTCGGATCACCGTCCGCTGGTGGTGGATATCGCGCTGTGAGGGCTGCGCTTTATCCGATGGATACGGGAGGAATTTGTCCGCCTTTGCGGAGGTTTAGGGTTCTTCGGCAGGGCGGCGACACCTGCCTTTCGCAAAAGGAAGTCTTCCCGGGATCCGAGGATCCCGGGAAGCCCAACTACCCTATGAATCGGACTTTCAGAGAAGCCCGGGAACCTTTACTTGTCCGGTCCCTTAGACGCGCCCATTCTAGCAGTCAGACAGGGGCTCGTCAAGAAAAAGCACGTCTGCAACGTGATTTTTTTGCAATCGGATCACCTGAGCGGCTCACCCTCGCCGCGGTGCCGGGCGGCGGAAAAATCGGCTTCCCGCGGCATTTTTCGTCGGCACGGCGTTGGCTCTGAGTCGGAACCGAGCCTGCACCGGGTAGGCTCCCGGTCGGTTTTGCGCCGGAGCCGAGCGTTTTCAGGCGAGCCGCGCGTCGGCTCCGGCGCTCGGCGAGCCCGAGCCTGCGGCCTCGGCGATGAGGCGAGCAGCCTGCCGGGCACAGTGTGCGATGCAGCGTTCGCAGGGGCGAGAGGCGTAATAGGCTGCGGTTCTGGCATTCGGTGTTGCGCTTTCTTCGCTGCCTTCCGGCAGATGCAGCAGCTCGCGGCAGCTGAGCGTTCCGAACTCCGCCTTGAAGTCATCCGCCAAGCGGCGGATGAGGGAGTAAATCTTCTCTTTGCCCTCGACCGTTCCCTCCGTATTGCCGTGAAGATGGCCGGCAATGAGGCTCAGCGCGGAGAAGGCTCCGCATGTTCCCCTCATGCGCCCCAGTCCGGCGCCGAAGCCCGACGCCAAACGCAGCGCCTGCTCGCGCGTGAGTCCGAGCTCTGCGGCGAAGGGCGCGAGAGTGGATTGGGCACAGCTGTAGCCCCGGTGAAAGGTCTCAAGTGCATCGTCGACGTAATGGTGTTGCATGGGAGTCTCCGCTGTCAAAGGTGAGGGCTCAGGGCTTCAGGTCAGGGCTTCAGGCCAGAGCTTCAGGTCAGGGCTTCAGGTTGGCAATCAGGTTGTAGCAGAACCAGGGGTCGACGCCCTCAAAATAGAGAAGGGGCTTGCCGTCGCCTTCGGCCTGCAGGCTGATGCCCTTGGCCTGGGCATTCGCCGTCATCAGCTCGGCGTAGGGCAGCTTCATGTTTTTCATCGACGAGGCGAAGTAGAAGGCCTTGTCGCTCAGGCAGACCATGCCGTGGGCAACCGGCTGGAGCTGCGTTGTCTCCACCGCCTCGCTCTCGAGGCCGCCGAGACCGTAATACAGCCCCCGCGCCAGTTGTATCGTCAGGCTGTTGCCCTTGCTCCTCTGCGAGACCACGGTCTTGAGTTGATAGCAGGTGACGCTGCCGTAGAGCCAGAGCATCGTCTCGTCCCGCGCCAGCAGGAAGGGCAGGCTGGCGTTCGTCGTGATGCGGCATTTCGGCGGTCGCCCTTCGTATATGTCCTGCAGAATCTGCGACTGCACGAGGCGCTCCATGCAGTGATTGACGTTGAGGACGCTCTGCGGGAAACCCGTGTACTCGATGAAGGCCGACACGGCGTCATTTTCCTCTTGGGAGATGAGCCCGTCGTAGAGAAAGAGCCTGATGGCGTCGTCGAGCGCCCGCGCGCAGATGGAGCCGAGCGTTTGGTGGTCGATGTAGCCTTCGCGGCAGATCTGTTTGATTTTGTCGTCCTGATCCCGAAAGCTGAGCTTATCGCGGAAGCAGGTGCTCAGAAGCAGATACAGCCTTCGGCAGGCTTGCTCGTGTTGCTGTTTGCATTCGGGGTGAGCAGAGCGAAAAAGACCGGCGCTGCGGCGGCAGTATGGACATGTTCCCATGATGTTGGACGGAGCGACCCTGAAGGACTCCGCGCCGGCTTCGGCGCGGCGGAGCATCAGGCGCCTGCATGGTAGCAGTTCGGGCGCTGCGATGCAAGCAGTGATTGTGTGCGCTCGGCGATTTTTTGCGTCATGGGGAAGCGCTCGGATGCGAGAGCCCCGGTCGGGGGCAGCGGCGGGCGCGTGCTCCGCTCGCCTGAAAGCCTGCTTTAGCGTTGACTTTCGGGGCCTGCACGCTTATCATTCACGCATGAACACTCGCGTAATAGAGGTGGATTTGCTCGATGACTGCCGTGCCGTGTACCGAGAGGCGGCAGACGTCCTGGCGCAGGGCGGCCTCGTGGCGTTGCCGACGGAAACGGTGTACGGCCTCGGGGCGGACGCCTTCTGCACGGAGGCCGTGGCGGAGGTCTTTGCCGTCAAGCAGCGCCCGAACTTCGACCCGCTGATCTGCCACTTGCCGAGCGCCAAGGCGGTGTACGACATTGCCGAGGTGCCCGATGAGCTGCGCCCCTTGGTGGATACGCTTGCTCGCGAGTTCTGGCCGGGCCCGATGACGCTTGTGTTGCCGCGCAAAGACTGCGTGCCCGACATCGTCACCAGCGGCCTGCCGACGGTGGCCTGCCGCGTGCCGAGTCACGAGGTGATGCGCGGCGTGGCGAAGGCGCTGGGGCACCCGATTGCCGCGCCGAGCGCGAATCGCTTCGGGCACATTTCTCCCACGTCGGCCGGAGCGGTTCTCAAGGAGCTCGGCGGGCTGATACCGCTGGTGCTCGATGCCGGAGCCTGCTCGGAAGGGCTCGAGAGCACCATCCTGCAGCCCTGCCTCGACGAGAAAGGCAAACCCGCCGTGCGCCTCCTGCGCGAAGGCCCCGTTACGCGCGAGAAGCTGCGCGGCATCTGCCGCGTGCTGCGCAAGAACGAAAAGGCAGCGAAAAGCGCCGCGGACGGTGACGAGGCGCACCCCAACGCGCCCGGGCAGCTCAAGAGCCACTACGCCCCCACAAAGCCTCTTCTACTGCACGACCCACGCGAGCCCTTCACGCCGGAAGAGGGCCTGCGCTACGGTCTGATTTCATACCAAGGTGATTCGCCGCTGGCTGCTCAGGACTGCTGGGCTGAGCTGATGATGCTTTCGCCGGGCAGCGGGCGTTTGGCCGAGGCGGCGGTGCGTCTCTTTGCCGTCATGCGGGCGATGGACGAGTGCGAGGGGGTGGACGTGATTGTGGCTGAGACATTGCCCATGCAGGGGCTCGGCTGCGCCATGATGGATCGCCTGACGCGTGCCTCGGCCAAGCGCGGGGAGGTGGCGCCGTGAAGCGCACCGCTCAGGCTGCCGTCGTTCGCATCGTGCTGCGCGTGCTCTACGCCGCGCTCGTGGCGCTGCGCTCCCGCGACTCCCGAGCCCGCCGCGAGTTTGAACGCCTGCCCGAGGGCGCGGCTTATTCGGTTCTGGCGGCCGCGAGCGGGCCTCAGCTGCACGTGCAGTGGAGCGGCGGCCATCTGCGGCGCCTGCGGGAACCGGCCGCCGGCGCCTGCGTGCTGCGCATTAAATCCATGAAGCTGGCCTTCAGCATGTTCACCGGGCGCATGGGCCTCGCGCAGGCCTACGCGCAGCATGCCTTCACCCTTCAGGGCGACATTGCGGACGTGATGCGCCTCGCGCGACTGATCAATCTGGTCGAAGCCTACCTCTTCCCCGCGTGGATGACGCGGCGCATGATGACCGACGTGCCCCGTCGCGAGTGCTCGCCGCTGCTCCTCTACGGCGCCGTGGCCGGCGTCTGCCTGACGGGGCGCAGTTGAACCCTGCTCGTCAGCCCGCCCCGCTGCCCGCACCTTCGCCCTGCGGGTGCGCGTTCCCTCGCTCTCCCGTCCCCTTTCTCGCCTCGCTTCCTCCCTCCCTCTCTCTCCATCCCCTCTCCTGCTCCCTTCTGCTCCCTCCCGCTCCTTCCTGCTCCGAACCTTTTCAACCCACAGACTTGAGACATGCTACCGACGTACTTTGAGTTCCAGAATGCCGTCAAATTGCTCTGCGGCGACAGTGCCCTCTCGCGCATGGCCGATGAACTGCGCCACCTCGGCGCCGAGCGCCCCCTGCTGCTCACCGATGCCGTGTTGGCCAAAATCGGCACGGCCGCTCTCGCCGAGCGCGCCTTGGCCGAAGAAGGCTGCCCGGCGGTGGGCGTCTTCTCGGAAATCCCCGTCGACTCATCGCTCGCGGTCGTCAACCGCATTGCCTCACTCTACCGCGACATGGGGGCTGATGCCCTCGTGGCCGTCGGCGGCGGATCCGTCATCGATACGGCCAAGGGCGTGCGCCTCGTGCTCTCGCAAGAGGCAAGCGACCTGCTGACCCTCGCCGGCGTCGAAAACCTCAACCGCGGCCGCCACATCCCCTTCATCGTCGTCCCCACCACGGCGGGAACGGGCTCCGAATGCACCGGCGTCGCCGTGATACGCCACGACGTCACGCAGGTGAAAATGGAGTTTCTCTCCCCCTTCGTCGAGCCCGACGTCGCCGTGCTCGACCCGCAAATGACGCAGGGCCTGCCGCCCTCGCCCACGGCCGGAACCGGTTTTGACGCCCTCTGCCACGCCGTCGAATCGGCCACCTGCCTGCAGGCCAATCCCCTCTCCACCGCCTACGCCTGCGCGGCCATGCGCCTCATCATGCAGAACCTGGAGCGAGCCGTCGTCTCGGGCAAGGATCGCGAGGCTCGCTACGCAATGGCGCTGGCCTCCACCATGGCCGGCATCGCCTTCTCGAACTCCATGGTGGGGCTGGTGCACGCCATCGGGCATGCGCTCGGCGGCGTCTGCCACGTGCCGCACGCCACGGCCATGATGATTCTGCTGCCGCACGTCATGCGCTACAACCTCGGACGCGCGGATGAGGCGTACGCCGCGCTTCTGCCCCACCTCATCGGCATGGACGCCGCCCTCGGCGTCGCCCCCGCACAACGCGCCCAAGCGGCCGTGGAGGCCATTGAATCGCTCGCGCAGCGCTTGGCCGCGCTCGCCAAGCTGCCGCTGCGCCTGCGCGAGGTCGGGGTGGAGCGCGAGCAATTTGCACGCGTGGCCGAGCTGGCCGTCAACGACGGCTCCATCATCGTCAACCCCCGCGCGGCGGACGAGACTCGGATCGAAGCCATCCTCGAATCCGCCTACTGACCCGGAAACGCCTACTAAAACCGAAACAACGACAGCGCTCACGCAGCAGCACTCACGCAGCAGCACTCACGCAGCAGCACTCACGCAACAGCGATTGGAAACCATGATGACGGCGACAGAAATCAACGCCTTAGTCGAAGCACAGCGCGCTTTCTTCCGCACGCGCGTCACCTTCGAACGCAGTTTTCGCAAACAGGCACTCAAGCGCCTGCGCGACGCTCTCATCGAGCAGGAAGCCGACCTCGCGGCGGCGCTCCGCGCAGACCTCGGCAAGAGCCTGGAAGAAGCCTACATGAGCGAAATCGGCATGCTGCGCAGCAGCGTCAGCGACGCCCTGCGCCACCTGCGCTCGTGGATGAAGCCCCGGCGCGTCGCTGCGCCGCTGGCCCACTTCCCGTCCCGCTGCCGCGTACTGCCCGAGCCCTACGGCCTGAGCCTCGTCATCAGCCCGTGGAATTATCCGCTGCTGCTGAGCCTCGACCCGCTGATCTCCTCGATAGCCGCCGGCAACTGCTGCATCATCAAGTGCTCGGAATATGCGCCCGCCACCTCGAAAGCCATAGCCGAGCTCATCGCGTCTCTGTACCCGCCGGAGTACGTAGCCGTCGTCGAGGGCGATGCCGAGCAGAGCCGCCTGCTGCTCGATGAGCGCTTCGACTGCATCTTCTTCACGGGCGGAGCCCGCGTGGGGCGCATCGTCATGGAAGCCGCCGCCCGCCATCTCACCCCCGTGACCCTCGAGCTCGGCGGCAAAAGCCCCTGCATCATCGACAAGAGCGCCAACATCGAGCTGGCCGCCCGCCGCATCGCCTTCGGCAAGATCCTCAATGCGGGGCAGACCTGCGTCGCGCCCGACTACGTCCTGCTGCCGCGCGGCAGCGAAGAAGCCTTTGCGGAAGCCTTCCGCACCGCCGTGGCCGGGATGCTGGGCGATGAACCCTGCCTCAACAGCCGCTACGTGCACATCATCAACCGCCGCCACTTCGACCGCCTGCTCGGGCTTCTCGCCTCAGGCCGCGTGCTGAGCGGCGGAGCTTCGGATGCCGAGAGCCTGCACATCGAGCCCACTCTGCTCGGCGACGTCAGCCCCGAATCCCCCTGCATGCAGGAAGAAATCTTCGGGCCGCTGCTGCCGCTGATTCCCTACGACTCGCTGAGCGATGCGGAAGCCTTCGTGCTCTCGCGCCCGAAACCGCTGGCCTGCTACATCTTCGCGAGCGAGCGCAGCATCGAGCGCCGCCTGCTCGAGCGCCTCTCCTTCGGCGGCGGCTGCGTGAACGACACCATCGTGCACCTCGCTGTCCCGGGCCTGCCCTTCGGCGGCGTCGGCGAGAGCGGCATGGGCGCCTACCACGGCAAGGCCGGCTTCGACACCTTCTCGCACCGCAAATCGGTGCTGCGCAAGGCCTGCTGGCTCGATCTCCCCTTCCGCTACCATCCCTTCACGAAGCTGAGCCTGCGCATGCTGCGCCTCTTCATGCGCTGAAGCCGAAAGGGCTCAAAGGGCGAAGCGGCCGTCAGGCGCCCAAGCCGAAACCGCTCGCGAGCGCTCAGGCCGGGGGCAGGGGGACGGGAAGGGAGCGGGCAGGGGACTGCCGTCGCCCGGTCGCCTCGCGCGGCAAGAACGCGTGAGCGCCGCGAGCCTCGGCCCGGCAGCACCTCGGCGCCGGAATGAGCGCGAGGTGAGAGAGCCGCGCGGACCTGCGTGTTTTTTGAAGCCCGCGGGGCGTTTGGACTTGACTTGACGCCGCACATGGTGCAATCTCTTGCTGCGATGAATACTGTACTCATTATCGGTGCCGGCGGTGTGGGCCACGTCGTGGCTCACAAGTGTGCTCAGATGAAGGAGGTCTACAAAGAGATACACCTCGCGTCCCGCACAAAGAGCAAGTGCGATGCGATCGCCGCTGACGTGCTGGCACGGGAAGGGGTTCAGATCACGACGCATGAAGTCGATGCCGACAATGTCGAGCAGACGGTCGCGCTCATCAAAGCCGTCAAGGCCGACCTCGTGCTCAACGTGGCGCTGCCCTATCAGGACCTGCCCCTGATGGACGCCTGCCTCGCGGCGGGCTGCAACTACATGGACACCGCCAACTACGAGCCGCGCGACGTCGCCAAGTTCGAGTACAGCTGGCAGTGGGCCTATCAGGATCGCTTCAAGCAAGCCGGCCTCTACGCCCTGCTCGGCTCGGGCTTCGACCCGGGCGTGACCAACGTCTACACCGCTTGGGCGCTCAAGCATCACTTCGATGAAATCGAGTATTTGGACATCATCGACGTCAACGGCGGCGACCACGGCCAAGCCTTCGCCACCAATTTCAACCCGGAAATCAACATCCGCGAAGTCTCGGCCCCCTGCCGCCACTGGGAGGACGGAGACTTCCGCGAGACGCCGGCCATGAGCCTGCACCGCCCCTTCACCTGCCCGGGCGGCGTGGGTACCTATGAGATCTACCGCATGTATCACGAAGAGATGGAGTCTCTGGTGCGGCACATCCCCACCATCCGTCGCGCCCAGTTCTGGATGAGCTTCTCGCCCAACTACATCAACCACCTCACCGTGCTCAAGAACGTGGGCATGACCCGCATCGACCCCGTCATGTACAACGGGGTGGAAATCGTGCCCCTTCAATTCCTCAAAGCCGTGCTGCCCAACCCCGGCGACCTCGGCAAGACCACGCACGGCCGCACCTGCATCGGCTGCGTCATTCAGGGGCGCAAGGACGGCCAGTACAAGGCCCTCTACATCTACAACATCTGCGACCACGAGGAGTGCTTCAAGGAGGTCGGCTCGCAGGCCATCTCTTACACGACCGGCGTGCCCGCCGCCATCGGCGGCAGCCTGATTCTCTCCGGCGTCTGGGGCGGCAAAGGCGTCTTCAACATGGAGCAGAACGACCCCGACCCCTTCATGGAGGCCCTCAACCGCTACGGCCTGCCTTGGAACTGCATTGAGCTGAGCGAAGAGCAGGCCAAAGCCCTGCGCGTCGAGTAAAACGCGAGAGCCTCCGGCCACTCCCTTCACCGGATCATACGAAAAGCCGCCGTCGGTCTCGCGCCGTCGGCGGCTTTTTGCAGCTCTCACGCTTCCCCTTGATCCCCCTCGCTCCCCCCTCTCGGGCGCGGAAGCGGGCAGAGAGCCGCCAAAGCAGCCAGACTCTCCGAGGGGCGGAAGCTCAAATAGCGGCAGGCCGCGCGGGGACGCATGCTCGCTCGCGCAATATCATACCCCTTGGTCGCCGCCCGCTCCTTCACCTCGAAAGTGCCGAAGTGGGCGAGATGCAGCGGACCCTCCTCCGCCAGCTCGGCCAAAGAATCGAGCACGGCATCGACCGAAGCCGTGGCCGTGCTGCGCGTGGCGCCGGGCCCCATCAATAGACGAACGCGGGCGATGAGCTGCTTCTTGTTCATGAAATCCTGAAAGCGAGGGCCGGAAGGCCGGAGCGCGAGCCGTCGGAAAGTTTCTCGTCGTCCCCTCCTCGTCAGCCCTTCCTCGTCAGCGCATCGCGAATCTCACGCAGCAGCGCCACATCCTCCGGCACGGGCGGCGGCACCGGCTCGGCGGGCTTTGCCGGCTCTTCCCCGCGGTGCAGGCGCGACGCCATCGCGCAGTAGACGCGCAGCATGATGAAAATCGTCAGCGCGACGAGCAGAAAGTCAATCGTCGTCTGAATAAAAGCCCCGTACCTGATAACGGGCGCATCCGCCGCATCGCTGACGCGGTAACAGAGCTCCCCGATACCCTTCGTCCCGCCGTAGAGCATCGCGAACCCGGGCATGAGCACATCGTTGACCAGCGACGAGACAATCTTGCCGAAGGCCCCGCCGATGATCACACCGACAGCCATATCAATCACATTGCCCTTGAGCGCAAAGCGCCGGAACTCCGAAATCCAGTGAGCGGCCTTGGCCTTCATAACACCCGAGAAGCGGAAGAGAAAAACAGGGCGGCCGCCACCCGACGACCGCCGCTGCCATCAGAGACACTTGAACGCCTTGACGCCCCACTCGCGGCACTGCCAGCTGCGCCCGTCGCGGGACTCAAAAATACAGACCCCGCCCGTCGGCACCTTGATATCATGGGAAGCGCAGAAACCCTCGTAATCACCCGTGATGCAGGGGGCGAAGCGGATCGTACCGTTGGACGAAACGCAGAGCAGCGTAGCGCCCTCCGGCACCTCGCTCGCCAGCTCGAACCAGTTGCGCCGAATCGCCTCCACATCAACCCTCCAAGAATCCGGCACAATCGCCTCGCGGTTCCAAGCGTCGATCGCGCATGCCCCCTTGGCGATAAGCTGCTCCGCGCTGAGCTGATCCGCATCCGTACCCTCGGCCGCACAGGCGACGCGCCCGAGGCGCGCCATCACCTCATCCTCCGTCTTGTTTTCATCGGGGCCGTAGTCCACCTCAATGAAGCGGGAATCCGCCTCGACGGGGCAGCTGCTGCCCATAGCCTCTGCTGCGAGCTGAGCCGTGGCCATCGTGCGCTTGAGAGGAGCCGCCAGAATGCGAGTCGGCTCGAGACCGAGCTTGCTGAGATAGAGACCGATGCCGCGCGCCCTCTCCTCTTCAACGAGTTCGAGGTCGGTGCGTGCGCCCACGCGCGTGGGCGTCTCCCCCTTGCGGAAAGTGTTGCCGTGACGGGCAATGATGAGAGTTCTCATGGTTGGAGTGTTGTCTGAATGTTGAAAAAACGCGGTGAAAAAGATGGTGAAAAGAGGCGGTGCAAAGACGCAAAACGGGCGAGGCTCGGCCTGTCAGTCGACGAGATCCTCCTCGACACGAAGGTTATCAATAATGTAGCGGCGGCGCTCGTCGCTGTTGTCGCCCATGTAGAAACTGAGAATCTCGCGCAGATTGTGCGCGTTTTCAAGCGTGACCTCCTGCAGCCGTATATCCTCGCCGATAAAGCCGCGGAACTCATCGGGAGAAATCTCCCCGAGCCCCTTGAAGCGCGTAATCTCCGGAGACTTACCCAGCTGCCTGACGGCGCGGTCGCGTTCCGCCTCGCTGTAGCAATAAAGCGTCTTCTGCTTGTTGCGCACGCGGAAAAGCGGCGTCTGCAAAATAAAGAGGTGCCCATCGCGGATGAGATCCGGGAAGTACTGAATGAAAAAGGTCAGCAGCAGCAGGCGAATGTGCATCCCGTCCACATCCGCGTCCGTCGCAATGATAACCTTATTGTAGCGCAACTCGTCGATACTGCGGTCGATATTGAGCGCCAGATGCAGAAAATCGAGCTCCTCATTGCGCTTCTCCCCGAAGAGAGCGGCGCGGTTCATACCGAAACTGTTGGCCGGCTTGCCGCGCAGAGAAAAGACCGCCTGCGTCTCGGCATCCCGCGCCGTCGTAATCGACCCCGAGGCCGAATCGCCCTCGGTGATGAAAAGCATCGTCTCAGCCGCCCGCTTATGCTTTGAATCATAGTGAACGCGGCAATCGCGCAACTTCTTCGTGTGCACCTTCGCCTTCTTCGCGCGGCTCTTGGCCAGCTTGCTCGTCACACCGGCCACCTCCTTGCGCGTCTTCTCCGAATCCTTGATCTTCTCCTCGATCGCCGCTGCCACCTCCGGGGCGCGGTGCAGGTAATTATCGAGCTCGCGGCTCAGAAAATTCATCACAAAGGTGCGAATCGTCTCCTTGCCGGGACCCATCACATTGCTGCCGAGCTTCGTCTTCGTCTGCGACTCAAAGACAGGCTCAATCACCTTGATACTGATAGCCGCCTCAATACTCGCGCGGATATCCGCCGAATCGTAAGGCTTCTTGAAGAAACTCTGCAAAGTCTTGACGATAGCCTCCTTGAAGGCACTCTGGTGCGTTCCGCCCATCGTCGTGTGCTGCCCGTTGACAAACGAGTAATACTGCTCGCCGTACTGGTCGCCGTGCGTGATAGCCACCTCGATATCCTCCCCCACCAAATGAATGGGCGGGTAGAGCGGCTCCTCCTTCATCTCCTCACTGAGCAAATCCAGCAGCCCGTTCTTTGACGACACCGACTTGCCGTTGAAGCGAATCGTCAGCCCCGGGTTGAGGTAGCAGTAATAGCGGCACATCCGCTGTGCAAAATCCGCATTAAAAGTCGCATCAGCCGCGAAAATCGTGCGATCGACGCGGAAAGCAACCCGCGTGCCGTTTGCCTCCTCCGTCGGCTCCGTCACATCCTCCCCCTCGACAAGCTCCCCCTTGCGGAACACGAGGCGCCGCGTCTGACCGTCGCGGTATGCCTGAATCTCAAAACGCTCCGAGAGCGCGTTGACCGCCTTGATACCCACGCCGTTGAGACCGACGGACTTCTTGAAAGCCTCGCCGTCGTACTTGCCGCCCGTGTTAATGCGAGCCGCACAGTCGAAAAGCTTACCCAGAGGAATACCGCGCCCGAAGTCGCGCACCTCGCAGAGACCGTCATCGCTGATATTGACGATAATCTTCTTGCCGACGCCCATCACGAACTCGTCGATGGAATTGTCGATCACCTCCTTGAGCAGGACGTAGAGCCCGTCGTCGGGCATCGAACCGTCGCCGAGCTTGCCGATGTACATACCGGGGCGCAGTCGAATGTGCTCGCGCCAGTCAAGCGTTTGAATTGCGTCCTCCGTGTATTCGGCTTCCATAGTACGCTGGCCATTTTACCCCGTCGAAGGCTTTTTTGCAAGCCGGAAAAGCAGGGCGGCGGACGGACCGCGGCTCGCAGGGTGCGCGATTTCAAGCCTCTCGGCGCAGAGCTTCCCGTGCGGAGAGTCCGCACGGAAGCCCGTCGTCAGACAGCTTAGCCGGCCTCCGGTACGGGCGAGGGGACTCGCATGGCACGAGTCGCACGCACATCAGCCTGTCGTCCTTTTTATGAAACTTAAACTCCAAGAGAAGCCGGATGCGCTCGCGTTTATTCTGAGGATAGACCTGTCGCAGACGCTGCAACCGGGGCAAATTGTTCGGACAATAATAGGAATAGACATATGTATTATCGTGCTCGGAGTCGCCCACCGTCCTCGGCTCCCCAAACAGAGCTCTGACATCTTGTGAGGTCGTCGTGAGAAAATCCGGTTCCATAGCTTGGGCCGTGGCTTCCTTCCAGGCATCGAAATCATTTGCCCCCAAGGGGAACACTGCGGAAAAGGCCGGGGCAACAGCCATGAGGCTGAAAAGGCTGCCGAGTGTCAGGATGATGTTGTTCATGATACAGACGTCAACGGCGCAGCTCGGCCCTGTGTCACCCTTCGGCGCCCTTTTTGTGAAGAGAAGGCCGAACTCAGAGGGCCGAACTCAGCATCCATGCCCTCGCCGCTTTGCCTCATGGGAAGAGCGCCCTTGCCCGAGGTGTTGCGGCGGCCGACAACAAAAGGAGCGGCTGCTGCCGCTCCTGGGAAAGACTTGAGGCCTTTACGTCCCTTGGACTACTTTTCCTCTTCGGTGGAGTATTTCAGCTTCCAGATTTGCTCGATGGCTGCATCCACTCCCTGCTCATCGGCCTTTTGAAACCAGTACAAGGCTTTTTCCTTGTCGGGATGGCCGTCAATGCCTTCCGCATACAGGAGGCCCAAGTTGTATTGAGCCTGGGGCATTCCCTTTTCGGCGGCCCTCAGATACCACCGAGCGGCCTCACGATTGGATTGTTCGACACCCCAGCCATGAGAGTTGCAGTATCCCGTACGGAACTCCGCATCCACGTTGCCCTTTTCCGCCGCTTTGCGATACCACTTGTAACCCTCTTCTGCGTTCCTCTGAAGCCCGAACAAGCTTCCCATATAACAGTCTCCGAGAATCCGCATTGCCTCAGGTTGCTCCTGTTCCGCTGCCTTGTGATACCAGTACAGGGCTTTTTCATTCGACTGCTCAATACCATCCCCTGTCGCATAACAGCTACCCAACGCGAGCTGAGCGTCGGCATCTCCGCTCTCAGCTGCCTTTTGAAACCATTTGACCGCTTCCGTCATGGAGCGAGGCACGCCTCTCCCATAGGCATAAAACACACCGGCGTTGTACTGCGACTGCAAGTTCCCACGCTTGGCGGCTTTAAGATACCAAGACAGGGCTTTTTCCTCGGACAATTCGACACCCCAGCCATAGTCATAGCAATGTGCCAAGTTACATTGAGCCTGAATATCACCCTGCTCCGCGGCTTTGCGGAACCATCGGAAAGCCTCCTCGTAGGATTGCTTGACGTGCAGACCATGCAAGTAGAAAGAGCCTACAACATTCTGCGCCCTGGCCACACCGGCATTGGCCTCGCGAAAATAACCTCGGACCTCCTCCGGCGAGCACGAGCTCAGCATTGCAACCGTTTCACCGTTGTCCGAACGGCATTCAATGTCAGAACCTGCCTGCTCGGCGAACGACGACGTCCCCACCAAAAGGCAGGCAGCCACCATCCGGATAAGTTGATTTAGTTTCATGTGTTTTTTCTATGTTATCGTTTAGACCGCTTTCCCGGATGCCAAGGAGCAATCGGCGCGCAGCGCCACAGTCATTCAGGGAATGAGCCCTGCAGGTTTCCCTCCGCCGGAAGTACGGCGGCGCAGCGCTCACGGCAAGGGAAACACAGGCACGCGCTCTGTTTTTCCGGCCCTCATCTTCTTGGGTTTCGTGCAATCCGTTTTCCAATGGCGATAGATGATTAATTCGCTGATGAGGTAGGCTCCCTGCTCGTTTTGGGGAGTCGCTATCAGGAACAAGGCGTCACCTGATTGTTTCCATGTCACCATGATAATCATGTCCCCATCTCTCGGCGCAACATCGCCGGTGTACGGCTCAACGGCTTCTAAATCGGGGCAGCGTTGCAGCATGTGCAATCCGTCTTTCAAGGGCATGCCGACAGAGATTGGCGCGAATGTCTCTTGCTCTTCGTGTCCGAGTGCTGCGGCGGCCTCGGCCGCGGCGGCGAAACACAGGCTGCATGGGCATGAGAACATCAGAAAGGCGAGCGCGAGCAGACTCCTGTTCATGCTGTCAGTCTAGACGCTAGCTCCTGCGTCGTCAAGCCTTTTCTGTTTTGGATACGTCATCATTCTCAATCGCGAGGACACCTCTTGCAACGCGACGAAAAACAGGCCGATTGAGATTGACAGCGCATCCGGCATTTTGTATAAAACAACCGAAGGCCAACCCGCCCCGTGAATCATATATGAAAAGACTCTTATTAGCCGTAATCGCCCTCTCCCTGCCTCTCCGTGCAGCCGGAACCGGCAGCTCCCCATCACCTCAGCCTCCTGAGCCCCTTCCGATGGCCTGTGCGGAAGAACAAGCGCAACGCACGAACCCTGCGGCTTCACCGTCCAAAACACAACCGGCTGCGGAAGAGCGCGAAACACCCCTCCCTTGGGCAGGACCGCTTCCCCAAGCCATTCGGCTGCCGCACGGCAAAGACATAACGGAAACGTCAGACTTCCCGGAACTTGAAGTCCCGCCGCCAAGCATCGAAGGAGCCCTGTTTTCGCGCAAACCTTTGCCCGCATACGTAAATCCCAAGAACGGGCATCTCGTCATCGAATATACCCTGCCGAAATTGAGCCGCGACGGCGTCAACACCTTGATGATTGAATCCTGCTCACTTTCCCCCGACGGAACGGAATTGACCATACACAGGCAACGCCTGTATGCCCCGGCCGCCGAAAAAGCGCAAACACATTTTGTGTACAAGCTCAAAACAAGCATTCCCTACCGCTTCATCCGCGATCGTCATCTCTACGTATTCAACGTCGAGAACGCCGTCATCGTATCCTGCAACGTCTTCTGCATCAAAAACGACCGGGACAAGCCCACGTGGAAGAGATGCATCTATCCCGCCCGAGAATGGGCCTATGGGATCATGTCTCCCCTGTAAAAATCAACAAGAAAGAGGCCACTCGGATCGCTTTGCCGGCAACTGAAACCTTCTGATCAGCCATGATCAATTCGAGCTTTCAATCCCGAAAAGAAGAAAGAGAGCCGAACACGTGAAAGATTTTACGCATCTTGAACGTACCCTTGATGAGAGCTGCGAGCCTCGGTGCGGAAGAGAGCGCTACAACTCAGAATATAACAAACCGAAAACTTCACACATGAAAAAATACTTTTGGATGACAGCCATCGCGTTATGCGGCTCTTTGCATGCGGACTCGATAACCGGATGGGAAATAGTAGGCGATGCACGTAGTACAGACGGAGCTGTATACGAAATGAAGCGCACGGTACAGGATTACCCCTACGTTATGCTTTTAACGGCACGCGCAAGCGAAAATCAGATAACGGGAACAATAAAAACAGTATACAAAGGAGAGCTCCGTCAAAGCACCGAGATCAACTGTGATGCACCTCAGAATCTCTTCCAAGTACAGGAAGAAGGGCGTGAATATTTGCCTGAAATGTTTGTCCTTTGCAAATCCGTAACAATAGACAGGGACGGAAAATACCTTCTGCACGATGCCATCATCATACCGCGGACTCGCGCACCCTTCTTGCCGGAAGTCGCCTTGAAAATAGCCCTTGCCTCCGGCCAAGACCCCCGCTCATCCGCAGCAGAGAAGGACACCCGAGCCGCATCAGCCCCCCTCCCGCTCATCGTAACACCCCCGCAATCAAGCCGCGACAACCAAGGCTTCTCTCGCCCCCCGACCCCGGGACTCTACAAAGAAGAAAAAGGCATCCTCGTCATCGAATACCTCTCACAAACCAAATACCGATCGCCGAACGGAAACAACACCCGCTTCGTCATCCTGGAATACCTCATTGACCCCGAGGGAAAAGAACTGAAAACAACCTCATGGGAAATCTTTGAAGGAAGCGGCAAATTGGCAAATGAACACACCCTCACATATGAGCGCCTCGCACCTTATACCTTCCGAGAAAACATGGGAGATGGCGAATCATGCATCTACAAGCTCCGCTTTGATTCAGAGGGCAAATTTAAACAGCTGGAACGAACTCACCTTGGAAAGAATGGCGAAACCTTGTCTCAAGAACTCATATTCAGCCGCTGAGCCCGAGAAATAAAAAACCGAGGATGCGGGGCAGGGAACGAGCCCCTCCCCCATCCCGCACCGCAAACGATAACACCCTTTGGCCCATCCCGCCGCCCATCAGCCCCGCTGCCTCGGGCCGGGCAGCGACCGTGGGACAAGGCTCGACCGGGGCCGCGACAAGGCGCGACCGAGGCCGTCCGAGGCCGTCCGGGGCAGGGGAGCCTTCCCCGTTGCGTCCCCTCCCCTCAGCAGAGAAAAGCCGAAGACAGGCCGAGCGCATGAACCCGCCGCCGACCGCCGCCGCCAACCCCGTGCTCCGGCTCACCGCGCACACGCAACGTCCCGTCAACTCTCGGCTTGACACGCCGGCTGCGGAAGCGTAGCATGGGATCACCGTCGGTTAGAACACGCCCCATCCGCACAACGCACCCC
The DNA here is from genome assembly GCF_944389695.1 of Candidatus Parakkermansia intestinigallinarum. Classification (NCBI taxonomy): domain Bacteria; kingdom Pseudomonadati; phylum Verrucomicrobiota; class Verrucomicrobiia; order Verrucomicrobiales; family Akkermansiaceae; genus Candidatus Parakkermansia; species Candidatus Parakkermansia intestinigallinarum. The sequence goes on along the minus strand of NZ_CALXNG010000008.1, from coordinate 2,394 downwards.
GGCCACCTGTGCTCGCGCTAAATCGAGAAACGCGAGCAATCAAAAATAAAGGGAATCGCTGTCGGCGAGTTCTCGGGCCACAATCTTTCCTGATCCTACATCAAATCCGGTTTCCTCTATCCAAGGATTTTTTCTCAGCAAGCTCCTGAATGCCGCTTCGGCATTATCTGCCCGAGCTTCACCCAGCAATTGACAATTATTGACTTCAGAACCGTTCGGTCCTTCAGTATACCCCTCGGTTGTGTAAAAAATAAATTTCTTCATATAAGAAGTTTGCGGTATCTTCCTCGCGACATAAACTCAATAAATCCCTTATCTCGCAATAACTGCAACTGCTGCCTAATCTTATCCTTTACAAAATTATTTTCCGGATGTTTCTTTCCCAGCTCATCACAAAAGGCATATATGTCATCCAAACAAAAGTCCTTCACCTTAATTTTTTCTATGCATTGTATAACGTCGAACAGCCAACCGCGTTTCTTGATGCTCGACGTCTGCAAATTTAAAAGCTCTTGGTATTGGTCTACAACTTCCGACTTACTCCTCTCCTTGCCTTCCTTCACAAGAACAATTTTCCCGACGTCGGGAATGTTTCCAATTTCAATATTGCATCCGATCCATCCGGCACGACGAGCCGAGTCTTTCAGTGGCGGACGCTGCTCAATAAGCTCAGGGATAAAGAAAAAATTGGGGATGAGAATCAGGTTATTCACCTTCATGTTTGCGTACGTCATCACAAACAAATGTGGATTATGGAGCGACGTAATTCTTTCGATCATGGAATTGTATGCCCCATCCGGTATTTTCTTCTTAATTTTCTTCCCGGCAGATTTATAGCTTTTCAATTCGAAATCGGAAAGGCACCATTTGCAAAAGAAATCAGCAACGGGTTTATTCGGTGTATACTGATGCAAGAAATCAGCTCCGCATATGGGACAATACATATTTTTAGCCAGCCATGACTCCGTCACAACTCGAGCAACTTGTGGCTCTTCTGCTAATTGTGTGGAATGACGCCGCAACAGAGCAGGGTGAAGAAGAGAAAAACAACGCAGGGGGCAGAAAAAACATTGAGCATGGAGGAGAAATCTCCTACCATGCCCGGTGTGTTCAATCGGTCCCTGAATATTATCGGTCGGCACGCAACATGTCGAGAAGTTATTTATGACGTAACTCTGAAAAATGATCAGAGCTCGCTTTGTCCTCATTGCGGAGCCGCGAGCTATGCGCACGGTTATCGACGACGCCTCGTCGACTTCATGAACGATGAAGGAGCGGTGCGCAGGTGTCGGATCAAGGTGAGACGGTTCAAATGCCGACGATGCGTGCTCGTGGAGTGCAGCGGTGGCTCACTCAGTGGTCTGATATGCGGTTTCCACACACTTTGCGCTTGACCCGTCTGATAGGCGGTTTCAACACACTTTGCGCTTGACCCAAAAAATCCCGCCTCCCGGGATGGTGCCGGAAGGCGGGTTATCGGACTAGCCTTTTTGTGACTGTGATTTTTAGCGACTCCTAAATATTGTGTATGAATAGATTGTGAAAATTAGCGTCATTTTCTGAAAATCCCCCCCGAAATTCGGCTTGACTCATAACGAGTTGCAGGAAGATTCAGAAAGTACTTGATTTCAGAGTTTTACAAAATGTGTTAACATTACATGCCCACATTCCTCTTGAGGTAAATTTATGACGATTTTATCGAGAAATGGGTTGCTATCAGATGAACTTGTCATCCTGGGTAGACGTACTAGACAGCGGCTACAAGTGGAATGGCGAGGTTTACCCCACCCTCACCCACATCAGTTGGAAAGCTACAGGCTACCAAATCGGAGGCAATAATTTCTTCGGGCTACCTACCAAGCGCCGGGGCGAGTAAGGCATGCCCACTCCTCCCAATGGGCTTGTTCTTTAAGGGGCGTCAATGGGAGTCGAAAGTTTTCTTGAGTTGTAAAATGCTTATGAACAAGGTTTTATAAAAACAAGGTTGCAAACGAAAGACAAAAATCAGATTTTAGTTTTGGGAATTAGGTCGATAGACAGCGAAAAATCAATCATTAAATCTTGTAACCGTATTCATTAAGTGTAAATTTCGATATTTTCTATTATACTTATACAAATAAACAGTCGATGATACTCGAGAGTCTAAAACAACGGTTACATAAACAGCATGAAACGAAATAGGTTCAAAAGCAACTATTTTATGCCGTTTGGAAATTATAATAGATTCGCTTTCATCTAAATCTATGTTATATTTTTTGCAAAGTATTTCATTTTCAATATCATTGCAGACATATACATCGGTTGATTTAAAAAAGTCAGGGTCAAGCGCAAAGTGTGTGGAAACCGCATATCAGACCACCGAGTGAGCCACCGCTGCACTCCACGAGCACGCGT